>NZ_JAXXBR010000049.1:0-23893 GCF_037242085.1 Alitiscatomonas sp.
TACATGAATCTGCATAGTTTCACAAGACCTTTATGTATACGGACGCAAAAAACAGTATCCCCATAGGACAGACGCACGGCGCTTCCTGGACGCAGCAGGCGGACAAAAAAAATTTATTTTTTTTTAAAAAAGACTTGCTTTTTTTGAAATCCATGGTATTATAAACAGGCTTGATGATTCGGCCTGTTGGTCAAGCGGTCAAGACGACGCCCTCTCACGGCGTAAACCCGGGTTCGATTCCCGGACAGGTCATACAGGAGCTTTATCAGAAATGATAAGGCTCCTTTTTTTGTTTACGCGGGCAGCTGGCAAACGTCCGTGACTGCACGAGACCCTGGCGGCTGCCGCGATCACCATGAGGAATCCCCGCAGCGTGTTTTTTATGGTTTTTCCGCCGGGCTTCTGGACACAGGAAAAAAGCCGCCGCCCGCAATTTCTGCGGACAGCGGCCCTTACGTTTATTCCTTACTGGTTTTCCTCCAAGCTTACGCCAGCGATCTTGATGTTCACATCCAGAACGATGAGTCCCGTCATATTTTCAATGGCGCTCTTTACCTTATCCTGGACCACCTCGCATACCTTGGGGATGCTGTACCCATACTTCAGATTCAGAGACAGGCTCACGGAAACGTGCTCCTCCGTTACATCCACCTTTACACCCTTGGAAAGGTTCTTCATTCCCAGCTTTCCAACCAGCTCGTTGGTGATGTTTCCAGCCATGGAATCCACGCCTTCCACCTCTGTCGCCGCCAGGCCGGCAATGATTGCCACGACTTCGTCTGCGATCTGTACCTCACCGATCTGATCCTTCTCATATACTTTATGACTGATTCTTACTGTATCCGCTGCCACAATGATTACCTCCTGCGATCATAGTTTTCCTACCATGTCCTCCAGACATTATACCATGTCCTTCAGGCATGGTACCCCTTCGGGGAATTGGGCGCCTGGATTTCTGCGGTGAACGCAGAAACCAGATGCGCGATGGTATAATGTCTGTTTCCAGACATTATACCATAACCACAAAACTTTGCATAGGCTTTTCCAGAAGATTTCTGCGGCGCGCATACAGGAACCGCCTTACTCGGCCAGATCCATCAGCGTGATCACGATGCCGTTGGCCCCCACCTCTGTCTTTCTTTTTACGATATCCTCGATCTGGGCCCGCTCCGGGTCGGTCAGGGTCACCGCGTTGACCACCACATCCACCTGGTCCTCGGTGATGCTGACCACCGGATCCACAAAGCCCTTGGCCCGGAGCAGGGTCTCCGCCGCATTTTCCTTTTCGGAGATCTCCGTCATCCGGATCATACTCTGGATGGCTGCCTGCTTTTCCGTATCCGGGATCTGGCCGTTATTGATCAGCTCCATAAGCGTCTCCTTATTCTTCGCCCGGATCTGCTCACGGCTCAGCTGGACGCCGGCTATGTACTCGGACACACTGGTGCCTCCGGTGAGCACCGCCTCCCCGGGATTTTCAAGGCCTGCGGCCTCTGTTTCGCTTCCCGCCGGTTCACTGCTTCCCGCAGAGTCTGCCGCCTGTGTCTCCCCTCCGGCCTCTGCGTCCAGGCTTCCGGCGCTCTCAAGCTCCCCGTCCAGACTCTGGATCTCCTTTAAGGTACCGTCGTCCGCCCGGTTCACCGCCTGGTTTTCCGCCAGAATGTCCTCATCGGAGATCTCCATCATCCCCGCCTCAAACACATCCGAGCCCGCCACCTCCTTTTTTGCAGAATAATTTAAATATCCGGCTGCCGCGATCATGATCGCCAGCGTGGTGATGATCACCTGGTTTCTCCTGAATATCCGTTTCATTCCTCAGACTCCTTCTTTCACCCTCTTTAATACTTTTATCTTATGTGCCGGCAGCCCGAATAATGCTTCCATGGCCTCAGAAATTTCCGCACGCACACTGGCGTTTCCCCCGCCGTCAGCGCTGATTACGATACCGGCCACCTCCGGCGTCAGCTCCTTTTCCACCACAGGCCCCTGGTTCCCGCCGCCCATGACGGTGCTCTCAGAGAGTTCCTGCTCCCTTACGGTGCACCCGTCCTCTCCCTTTTCCTCTGTGGCTGAGGTCCTGGAATTTTTATCCACATGGAACACCCGCTCCTCCGAGGATTTCAGCACCACCATCACATCTGCCTTTCCTACGCCCTCTACCCGGTCCAGGAGGCCGGCGATCCGCTGCTCCAGCTCCTTTTCATACAGAGATCCGCCGCTGCCTCCGGAGACGGCCTGCGCCCCTCCGGAAAGGCCCGGGAGTTCCCCTTTCTCCGGCCCGTCCGCTGGCCCGTCCAGAAGACGGCCGGTTCCGCTCCGGTCCATGTTTTCCATCCCTCCGCTTCCCACAGCCGCCGCCTCAAGGGATCGTTCCTTTTCTGTCCCCGGCATGGAAAGCACGAACAGCAGCAGCCCGGAGCAGAATACAAAGATCAGCTTTTCCTTATTCATCCTCCAGATCGATCCGGATCCGTCCTTCTTCCACTCCATAATACTCTCCTATCCTTATTTTCAGATTTCCGATCTCCCGGTTGGCCCTTCTGCGCCGCTCCAGCCCAGCCTCGCGGCCGTTTTCCTCCCGGCTCCAGGTTTCCGCTCCCTGTCCCCGGAAGGCCTCCGTATCCCCTTCCAGGGGCCCCGGGCTCCCGCTTCCGGGGATCCCCACGATCAGCTTCACCTCCAGCACTGAACCGAAGCCCGGACGCTCCGGATCCTCCTCCACCACTGCCTCTGCCTGTCTGCATTCCAGACCGGCACTCTCCGCCATGGTCATAAGATCCGTTTCCACCGCCCGCCGGTAGCTGTCCGCAAGCCGCTTCATCCGGATCCCGTCCGCGTCGGCGATCTCCCTCTGTAAGAGCTTCACATCATTCTGGAAGGTGATCCGGCCAAAGGCCCCGGCCATGCGCTCCTCCAGCCCTGTAAGATCCCCCAGGGGCCCGAACACCAGGAGAATGAATACCATCCCGGTAAAAAGCCTCAGGTATTTTTCATATTTCCGGTCCGGAAGGAAGTTTAAGACCGTGGTCATCAGGATCAGATAAAACACCAGGCTGCGGATCCATTCATATACTGCTTCCAATCCTCCTCCTTTCCCGTCTACCCCGCATACCAGACGGCGTTGGTGGACGCACAGAGAACGGCGATGGTCACAGAAAACAAAGCCAGGGAGCAGCCCACGATCTTTAAAAGGATCCCATGGCCAGCCGCCGCCCCGGTCATGCATGCCACCAGCCGCTTATCGCAGACCGGCTGCATCACCGCCGCCGCCATATAATAAAGGAACATCAGCACCAGCAGCTTGATGACCGGGACCGCCGCCATAAAAAGAAGCACCAGGACCGCTGCCGCCCCGGCTGTATTCTTTATCAGGATCCCCGAGCCCATGACCATCTGGGATATGGCTCCTGCTCCGGCCCCTACGCCTGGGATCATCTGGGCCAGCCGCATGGCCGATGCATTTTTTAAGGCATCCGCCTGGGGCAGCACCAGTCCCTGGATCACATGGAAGCCCACGATGATCCCGAACATGGTCTTTAAGGTCCACAAGATCCCCTGCCGCAAAAGCTCTGTGGTCCTGGAGATCATGTCCTCCCTGTAAAGGTTCCCGGCTAACACCAGCATCATATAGACCCGCATCAGAGGAAGGAGCACGCCGGAGACCACGGCCTGGACCACGCCGATGGCTCCAAAGGTAAAGCCGCAGACCGCCGTGGAGGTGAACGCGCCGCCCGCCATGGCCACGGCCAGAAAATACGCCGGAAGGAGCACCCGCATGAATTCCATCAGCTCCTCTGCCACAGAACCGGCAATGGTCACGCTGGCAAAAAAGCTGGCCGCCAGAAAGACCATGTTTAAAAGGTATACCACGTAAAAGCCCGTTTCCGACACATGGCCCGACCCGAAAATATTGGAAAAACCCGAAAAAACGGCTCCAATGAACGCCAGCAGGATGATCTGTCCCACGAACCTGGCGTTGGTCCGGATCTCAGAAAAAAATCCCTCCCGGATCCTCCCGGCCAGCTCCCCAAACACTCCTCCAAGGTTTCCGTCCATGATCTCCTTCATGACGCTGCCAAAGGACAGGCCGCCTGTCTGATCCCGGTCCAGGCCGTCCAGAAACCTCTGGATCTCTTCCATATTAAAATCCTCCAGGGCATAGGGCTCCTCCACTGCCTCCTCCGCCCGGGCCAAACCGGAAAACATGCACAGGAAAAGGGCCAGGGCCAGGAAAAACCGCAGGACCTTCTTCTGCCTCCTCATGACAGGAACACCTGGAGGGTCTCTAAGAGCGCCTGGAGCACCGGCGCACTCACCGCCAGGATGGACAGCTTCCCGAACATCTCCACCTGGGTCCCCAGAGCCGAAAATCCCGCATCCCTGCAGATCCCGGAGGCAAATTCCGCGATGTATGTGATCCCCACCATTTTTAAAAGCGTTCCCAGGTAAATGTTCTTCACCCGGATCTGGCTCCCGATGGCTCGCACTGTGTCCAGGATCAGCTCCAGCCTGGAAATACTTAAAAAGCCAATGACCAGACCGGCCGCCAGGATCAGGTACACCGAATATTCCTGGCGCAGGGGCTTTAGCTGGACCGCCAGGGCCACCGCCGTGATCCCCAGGACCGCCGCCTGTATGATCGTCATGACGCCTTCCCCCTTCCTCACAGGGCAAACAGATTTTTTATGGTTTCAAACAGCTCATATATGTAAGGAACGATCCAGAAGAGCACCAGTACCAGCCCCGCCAGGCTGGTGAGAAACGCCTGGTCCTCCCTTCCGCTGTGCTTTAACACCTGGCAGATCACCGACACCAGGATCCCCACTGCCGCAATTTTAAAGATCAGATTTACACCCATGCCATCCTCCTATGCCATTTCACGCCATGACCACCATGAGAAACAGCCCGGCCGCCATGCCCAGGCACCGGTACAGCTTCGTCCGGCTCTCCATTTCCCTCTTTAAAAACCCGATGGAGCCGTCCGTCTCCTCCAGATAAAACAGAAGGGTCCGCTCCTGCATGTCCTTATGGGCGTAGCCCAGATTCTCTCCCAGGGCCAGGAGATTTTTATGGTCCCCTGCCTCCAGGGGAAATCCCGGCGGAAACCGCTCCGCCTCCTCCTTCCAGATCACAGGAAACGGCACGTCTCCCTGCTCCTCCAGACGCTCTGCCACCCGCAGGAAAAACGCGCCCGGCTCCTTAAGAAAACCGCTCCGGCCCTCTGCGTACCGTCCTCCCACCTCCCGGAGCGCTTCCGGCAGGGTGGCGTTGGCATACAGGATCTGTCCCTTCAAATAAAACATCATCTGCCGGAACAGGAGCAAAAGCTCCAGCTTTTCCTTCCACTGGTCTGCGGCCCAGAAGCCTCCCGCAGCCAATGCCCCGGCCATCATAAGGATCCCTATATATCTCATGCTCCCGGAGCCTCCGCTTTTCCTTCTGTTTCCAGGCTTCCGGCCCCATTCCCCTCATTCTGGCACCCCTTTCCCGCCAGCAGCCTCAGTTCCCCGTCGCACACAGCCTCCACGGTTCCCGGCCCCATCCGCCTGGAAAGCGCCACATACCGGGAAAACATTCCTTCCCGGACCATTTCTGCCAGCACCGGCTTCTTTTTCAGATCCTCCGGGGAGCTTCCGTGGACCGTGGCCAGGATCCGGCAGCCGCATTTCATCACGTATCTTAACGCCTCCAGATCCTCCCGGTCCCCGATCTCATCCACCGCCACCGCGCCGGGAGCCATGGAACGGATCATCATGACCATTCCCAGGGCCTTTGGACATCCGTCCATCACATCCGTGCGCATTCCCAGATCGCACTGGGGTACACCCTTAAAGCAGGCTCCCAGCTCCGACCGTTCATCCACCACTGCTGTCTGGAGACCCGGCCCGTACCGGTTTCCATTGGATACCTGGCGCACCACGTCTCTTAAAAGTGTGGTCTTCCCGGCTCCCGGCGGCGACAGGATCAGCGTATTCTGAAGCCGGCCGTTTTCATAGAGCCAGGGGAGCACCAGATCCCCGCAGCCGGGCTTTTCATGGGCCAGGCGGATATTCAGGCTGGATATATCCCTGATGGTCCTCAGACCGCTGCCTTCGGTGACGGCCTTTCCGGCGATCCCCACCCGGTGGCCTCCCTCGATGGTCAGAAAGCCCTGGCGGATCTCATCCTCAAAGGCATACAGGGAATGCCTGGAAAAGATCCCCAGGATCTCCCGGATCAGCGCCGGATCTGCCAGGACCGGAGACAGATCTGCATCCGGCTCCAGAAGCCCCTCCCGGCCCACCATATATTCCCGTCCGTCCATAAAGACCAGCACCGGCTTCCCCGCCCGCAGGCGGATCTCCTGGAGCTTCCCTCTATCCGGAACAGCCCGTCCAAATATCTGCTTCAGCTCTTCTGCCGTCATATTCCTCACGCTCCTTTACCTCAGTATATGACGGCGGGACAGGTTTATGAATCTGAATTTCCGGCAGGGCCAATGGAATTTCCCAGACAAAAGGATGGTAAGGAAAGCGGATGTTATGCAGTCAGGACTAACCGGAAGGCTTATAGGAAAAATTATTTTGCGGCGCAGCAATGGCTTTTCGTTCTGTGCTTGGGGGATGTTTAGATCATGAAATGCTCATGGCAACAGCAGTTCTTGCAGAATAAAGGATCCGATCATGTACAATGAAAACTTTGAATCAGACAGGGGTAAAGCTATGGGTTTTGATTTTAAGAAAGGTTTTAAAGGGAGCGGCCCATTCCTGGCAGCCGGCGGCACCATCGGGCGTGCCAGCGTGCCAGAGAGGGAACGGCTCACTCCAGCAGTTTTCCAGCCTCTGGGAACCGGATCCGGATCCTTAATTTTCCCTCGCTGTACTCTGCCTCAATGCTGCCGCCCATCCGCTCGGTCAGGATTTTTGCTATGGATAATCCGAGGCCTGTTGAATTTCTGTTGGCCTCCACTGTATAAAATTTATCAAACATTCTTCCCACGGCGACGGCGTTTAAGTTCTGTGCCGTATTGATAAAAGAAATTCCACAGTCCAGATCCATGCAGACGAAGAGATCCCCGTCTGAATACTTAAGGGCGTTGCTGACGATATTGGAGAAAATGCGGTTCACCGCACTTATATCCAGACTGCGGCAGACAGGAGCTTCCGGCAGATGGATCACAGGCTCTATGCCTTTTTCCTGCATGACGCCGTAAAACGACAGAAGGCTTTCCTCCAGCGCCCCGACCACATCCACAGGCTCCGGATGCAGCTCCTGGGAGGACGCGGCCACACTGTACTGGAACAGCTCCTCCGTCAGATCCTTCAGCGCCTCTGTCCGGTTGCGGATCTGCGAAAGGTAACGCCTGACCGTTTCGCCGTTTTCCTCCTGCTCCAGAAGATCCAGATAGCCGATGAGCGCCGTGAGCGGCGTTCTCAGGTCATGGGAAAGGCCGGCAACGGCCTCCTTCAATTCCAGGTCCCCCTGCTGACAGCGCCGGCGCTCTTTGCGGAGCAGACGGAGCTCGAGATTGATATCCGCAGCAAGCCTCCGCATATACGGGTCCCTGGAGGAAACTGAAATGAGCGTGTTGGTATCCGACGTCCGTATGTCATGGAACGCTTTTGCGATCTCCTCTGCGGATCTGTGCAGAAAATAAACCTTTGCAGCCAGGATAACGGCCATCAGAAGCAGGACTCCAAGAATGATCAGCTGTGGAAGCTCCATAATATCCCTCTTACTTTATATCTTTTCTTTGAAACAGAACGATTCCGGCAGCCGCTGTTCCCAGGATCCACAGCCCATTGCAGAGGACCGCCCTCATGGGCTCCCATACCTCCCAGCAGGAAAGCTGGGCGGCCTGCCCGCACGGATTCAGATCATGTAAGATCCCATACAGGACTCTTTTTGCTCCTTCCACGTAATGCGGGTTCAGGGCCCCGTTTTTATACCGGGTCTGCACCAGGATCTGGTTGGTGTGCAGACTGAGAAACAGCATTCCAAAAGAGATCCCCATACACCATACGACCGCCCGGGTCTGGTCCCCACACAAAAGTGTAATGACACAGAACAGACAGGCGATCGCCGCGCTCATGCTGAGGCCCAGGGCAAAATACCCGGCAAACAGGTCCGGCTCCACGTTATTTTCAAAAAAGAACCGGGCCGTCCCAAAGGTATAAAGGACCGTAACGGAATAGACCAGGCCGCAGGCAATGCAGCTTGTCACGAGCTGGGAAAGGACAACCTGGCTCCGGCTTTTGGAAAAGATCAGCTTATTCCGGATAAACCCATCGGCAAAGTCCCTTCCTGTAAATACGCTGACCATGGCGGCAGCAGCCACACCATAAAAGCTCAGAGGAAGAAAGATCACCCGGCTTAAGGGGACCGTATACTCCATACTGGTGGCCTGCATCACCATAAATACCGAGGCTATGACCAGCATTCCAATGAGGCAGGACCAGAAAGCTGCACTTTTTTTCAGACGGTATAAGCTGGCAGAAAGCAGTCTAATCATGGCTTCCACCTCCGATCAGGGAAAGATAGTAGCTTTCCAGGCTTTCATCCTTCTCCGTCATGGACAGCACCTCACAGCCCTCTTCTGCCAGGGAAACGGCAAGCTGCGTTACACTGGGCTTTGCAAACAGGTCGGCCGTGGTTTCCGAGGTGATCCTGTACTCCAGGTGCATGGAATCCAGGACACGGGCCAGGATTCCTGTATCGCTTACCTCCATGCGGATACACTTGCGGCAGGCAGCATCCAGCTCTTCTGCGCTCAGTTCTTTTACCATGCGGCCATGATCTATGATCCCATAGTGGGTCGCCAGCCGGGAAAGCTCGTCCAGAATATGGCTGGAGATCAGGACCGTGATCCGCCTTTCACGGTTCAGCTTCAAGATCAGCTCACGGATCTCCACGATCCCCTGGGGATCCAGTCCGTTGACCGGTTCATCCAGGACAAGGAGATCCGGGTCCCCGGCAAGGGCAATGGCAATGCCCAGCCGCTGCTTCATGCCCATGGAAAAGTTCTTTACCTTTTTCTTTCCAGTGTCCTCAAGTCCCACCAGCTTCAGCAGCCCGGGGATCCCATCATAAGACGGCAGCCCCAGAATAAGATACTGCTGTTTCAGATTCTCTTCCGCCGTCATATCCATATAAACAGCCGGTGTCTCCACCACGGCTCCCATGCGCCGGCGGGCCCTGGACATGTCCCTGCTGCCGCTCTGGATGCCGTAAAGAGTAAAATCGCCGGAAGACGGCTCCTGCAGTCCGCAGATCAGACGGATCAGCGTGGTCTTGCCTGCCCCGTTCTTTCCCACAAAACCATAGACCGAGCCTTCGGGAACATTCATCGTAAGGCCGTTCAGCGCCTGGAAATTTTTATATTTTTTTGTCAGGCTGTTGGTCTGCAAAACATAGCGCATACTTTTTACCTCCTTTAATGACTCCAGTATACAAAATAAAAGTCAAGAAAGTGGTCAGGAAAAACGTCAAAATATAGTCAGGATTTCTGTTCTGTTAACCGGAACCCGATCCCCCACACCGTTTCAATGGGATCCCCACCGCTGACGGCCTGTAATTTCTTACGCAGGTTGCTGATGTGCTGTTTCAAAGACCTCTGGGTACAGTCCGGCGTGTCCATGCTGATCCGGTCCAGAAGGACGCTCTTTGCAATGACCTGTCTGGGATTTTCCATCAAAAGCTTCAGAATGGCATATTCTGTCCGGGTCAGCTTCACGGCCTGGCCCTGGACTGTCAGAGAAAACGTCTCTGTATCCAGCGCCAGATCTCCAACAGAAAGAACACCGCTCTGCCCATGCTGCTCTGCCCTGCGGAGCTGGACCGTAATGCGGGCCAGAAGTTCCTTGGTGTCAAAGGGCTTTGTCATATAATCTGCTGCGCCTCCCAGCAGAAGGTTTACCTTATCCTGCACATCCACCTTTGCACTGAGAACGATCACAGGGATCTTCCCAATATGCGGCAGAACCTCCTCGCCGGAAAGTCCGGGCAGCATCAGATCCAGCAGCACCAGATCCATTTTTTTATTTGACAGGAGATACAGCGCTTCTGTGCCTGAGTAGGCACGGAGAACGGAATAGCCTTCCTTTGTCAGGATCTCCTCCAGCATATCTCCAATATGGATATCATCATCTATGATCGCGATCGTTTTCATCGTATCCCCGCTGTCTGTTTGGTCTTCCGGCATGGCCGGGAGACGGGCTTGTGGTTCGCCCCTGGCATTATTTATGGTATGGTTCTCCCTGGATGATCCGGTAGCTGCGGTAGATCTGCTCCAGCAGAATGACCCGCATCAGCTGATGGGGAAAGGTCATTTTGGAAAAGCTCAGCTTATAATCGGCCCGGGAAAGCACCTCCTTTGACAGTCCCAGGGAGCCGCCGATGATGAACACCAGCTGGCTCACGCCGGAGATCCCCCATTTTTCGATCTTTCCCGCCAGCTCCACCGAATCCAGCATGGCCCCGTCGATGGCAAGGGCGATGACGAAGCTGCCGTCCTTGATATTTTCCAGGATCCGTTTTCCTTCTTTTTCTTTGATCTGGGTCTCCAGGGCCTCGCTGGCTCCATCCGGCGTCTTTTCGTCGGTCACCTGGATCACATCCAGCTTACAGTAACGGCTCAGGCGCTTGGCGTATTCGCTTATGGCGTCCTGGTAAAATTTTTCTTTGATTTTCCCTACGGTGATCAGCGTGATCCTCATGATTTCTGGTCCTCAAATTCCAAAAGCATATCGTACCACACTGCCCCGCCGTGGACCGAGGCGGATACGCCCATGTTTTTATAGCCGAATTTCTCGTAGTAATGGATCAGTCGGTCCTTGCATGTTAGGATCAGGCCTCTGCGGCCTTTGGCTCTGGCGTCTCCGATCATATGCTCCATGAGCAGGGCGGCAATGCCGCAGTTTCTGTATTCCGGCAGCACGTCCAGGCCGAAAATGCTCTGATATGCGCCCTTAGGGTCGTGGAGGCTGCTGTCCTCATACATTTCGTCCCGGATGGTGGTCTCATTGGTCACACAGCCGTTGATAAAGCCTATGATCTGTCCGTCGTGTACGGCCAGGAAAAAGGACTCCGGGAACGCGGCCAGACGATGGGCAAAGGACTGGCGGCCCGCCGCCTCGGCGGCGGGGAAGCAGACGGCCTCCACAGCGGTGACGGCGTCAAGGTCCGCGGGAGAGGCCTGGATGATTTTGATGTCTGTTTTGATGTTTGTATTTTGCATGGTGATCTCCTTTGAAGGTGGGGTTGGGGGGATTGGGATGATGGACTACGCAGTGCCGCCCTATGAAAAAATGAGGCCGGCGATCTGCTTTCATGCGGGCATGATGCCGGGATTGGGATGATAGACTACGCAGTGCCAAGCCAGGGAAAGCCGGAGGCTTCCCCTGGCTCGCGGGCGTTCGCCCTATGAAAAAACGCAGCCGGCGATCTGCTTTCATGCAAGCATGACGCAGATCTCGGGCTGTGTTTTTTCGCACTGCTCATTGCTATGCGCGGAAGTAGTATCCCACTCCCCATTTGGTGTGGACGTATTTGGGGTCGCTGGGGCTGGGCTCGATCTTTTCTCTCAGACGGCGGACGTGGACGTCTACGGTGCGCACGTCTCCGTTGTCCATGGCTTTGTTGCCCCAGACGTAGCCCAGAAGGGCCTCGCGGCTGTATACTTTATTGGGGTTGGTCACGAGAAGCTCCAGAAGGTCGAACTCCTTGGCGGTCAGCTTGATCTCTTTTTCCTGGATGAAAACCCGTCTTCCTTCCCGGTCCAGCTTCAGATCGCCGCACACCACCATATGATCCTCCTGGCGTCCGTTTTTCCCATTCCTTCTGGAGTTCCGGCGCATGATAGCCTTGATCCTGGCTTTTACCTCCAGGATATTGAAGGGCTTGGTGATATAATCGTCGGCTCCATATTCCAGGCCCAGGATCTTATCCATGTCCCCGCCCTTGGCGGTCAGCATGATAATAGGCATCTCAGAAAACTCCCGGATCGCCTGGCAGACCTCAAACCCGTCATGGCCGGGCAGCATCACATCCAGGAGCACCACATCGTACTCCCTTTCCTTCGCCTTTTCGATCGCCTCGTTTCCATCATATGCGCAGTCTACTTCCATTCCATCCTGTTCCAGACTGAACCGGATGCCCTTTACGATCAGTTTTTCATCGTCAACAACCAGAACTCTTGCCATTTTCTCCTCCACTCAAACTGTTATCCTGTCTTTTATCTTCTGAAAACCAGCATTCTTGATGCCAGGGACCTTCATGATATCTTCTATCTTTTTAAAGCCTCCGGATTCTTCCCGGTAACGGATGATATCCTCCGCCTTTGATTCGCCGATCCCGCTCAAGGTCATCAGCGCTTCCTTACTGGCTGTATTAAGGTTCACAAGCCCGCTGGATCCCGGACCTCCGCCTTCAGACGTCCCGGATGCTTCCAGGGTCCTGGCCTCTTCCCGGTCATATACAGTGATCTTCATTCCGTCCGTGATCTTCTCTGCCAGATTTAAGGCTTCGGCAGCCGCTTCCTCTGTAAAGCCTCCGGCCGCCTCCACAGCCTCGTACACGCGGCTTCCCTCCGGCAGCTCATAAACGCCCGGCTCCTTCACCTGGCCGCAGATATGTACAAAGTACCCGGGCCTTTCAACCTCTGCCCGGGCGCTTTCTGTTTCTGTATTTGGACCGGCTTCTGCTCCATGGGTCCCAGGGCTGCCCGCCCCTTCACCGGCCCATGGGCCGCTTCCTTCTGCCCCGTCCGCCGTCTGCACCCCGGCCCCTCCGGCCGCCGTCTCCCCTTCCAGGACTATGCTTCCCTCCCGGAAAAGAGAACCGCCGTAGCAGACTCCGGCCACTATGAAAAAAGCCGCTGCCAGAACGGCCTTCCAGTATCCTTTTGCCATATTCGCACCTCCCGAAAAATATTCCGGAAGATACTGCTCTGCCTTCTTCTATTCTATCCAAACCACCGGCCAAAAACAAGTCTATTTTTGAAAACTTTCTCTCTGCCCTTACCAGCGGAACACAATGATCCCGGCAATGGCAACAGCGGCTCCCAGAAGCTTTCTCCACTCAAACCCGGCCCTCTCCACTCCGAACATCCCAAACACCTCCACCACATAAGAGACCAGGATCTGCGTCACCACGATCAGCAGCGTGGCCCTGGCCGGTCCCAGCCCGTCCATGCTCTTAATGACCGTCCATGTGATGAACGCGCCCATGACTCCGCCCAGCAGCATGTATTTTCTGTCTATGGAAAACATGCCCCAGATCTCTCCGCGGCCCGTACAGAAATAAAGGACCACACACGTAATAAGCGCCGTGGCCTGGACCCAGCCGGCCGCTGCCCAGATACTGCTCTGCTTTGTGACCTCCGTGTTAAAGACGCCCTGAAGGCTCATGAGCGCCCCCGAGATCAGCGCCACCAGAATTCCCCACATAAAAAACCTCCTGAAAATAGATTACCTGTAACCAGTATGCCATTTCCAGGAGATTTTTATTCAGTCTGCTCAGTTCTGCGCCTGCTCCGCTCCATATTTCCGCAGGGCCGCCTCCGCCAGATGACGGCACAGCACTGCCGTTGTCACAGAGCCCACGCCCCCAGGCACCGGTGTGGCGGCGGCCGCTGCGGCTTCCAATCCGTCCCACTCCACATCGCCCTTAAGGGCTCCGTTTTCATCCACATTGATCCCCACGTCAGCCACCACTGCGCCGGGCTTCACAAACTCCCCGGAGATCATTCCCGCCTTACCGGCCGCCGCCACCAGGATATCCGCCTCCCGGCACACGGCTTTCAGATCCGCCGTTTTCGTATGACAGACGGTGACTGTGGCGTTTTCCTTTAAAAACAGCATGGACAGCGGCCGTCCCACCACCATGCTCCGGCCCACCACCACGGCCCGCTTTCCCTCCATGGGGATCTGGTAGGTCTTTAGGATCTCAATGACCGCCTCCGCCGTACATGGGGCAAAGCCGTCCTTCTCTCCCGCAAAGATCCTGGCCCGGTTCACCGGACTGATACCGTCCAGATCCTTCTCCGGCCGGATCAGCTCCTCAAAGGTACGGCCGTTCATGTGGCGCGGCAGAGGACAGAATAACAGGATCCCGTCGATGGAAGGATCGTCATTGATCTTCTGGAATTCTGCCTGGAACTCCCCTTCGCTAATGGATTCCGGAAATGCAAAGGACCGGGCCTCCATGCCAAAGGATGCGATCTTTTTCATCACATTCCTCTCATACGACAGATCGTCCGGCCTCTCGCCGACCCGGACGATGGCCGCCGTGGGAACATGGCCTCCAAGCCCTTCCACCATTTCCTGCACCTCTTTTTTGATCCTTGCCGCCGCTTCTGATCCCTTTAATACCAGCATGCAAAACACCTCCTCAGATACCCAAAACTGCCAGTTCCTATAAAAGAAGCTCCACAATATACACGACTGCGATGGCAGAGCAGGCCACCGTCACCAGTCCCTTCCTGTAATAGCTCAGCACAAACGCCGTCGCCGTTCCTGCCAGGGCCGAAACAAGATTTCCTGTGGATGTGAACACATCCGGAAAGGTCATGGCCCCCAGTACCGCATAGGGCGTATAATCCAGGAACGACCGTATATATCTGGACCTGATCTGTTTTCTGAAAACTGTAAGGGGCAGTACCCGGGGCACGTACGTCACCAGCGCCATGAGAAATATACAGATCACTGCCCGCTTCATATCAAGCGATTCCATTACTCCGTCTCCCCCTCCTTTTTCACGTATTCCGCCTCGTCCCTGGGGAACAGGGCCGCTCCCAGTCCGGCTCCAGCCACTGTGGACAGGATGATCCGGAAGCCCGGGGAGATAAAGGAAAATACAGGGATATATTTTAACATACAGTTGGCCGCCACTGCCATCACAACGATCAGAAATACATGAATGGAATCCCGGGAGGCCGGTACGATCAGCGCAATAAACATACCGTATAAAGCGATCCCCATGGCATTCTGGAGGGCTTCCGGCAGCACTGCCGAAATGCTTCCGCCCAGGATCGTACCCAGATTCCAGCCCAGGATCGGGAATAGGATCAGTCCAAACAGATAGGGCGCCCGGAGGATCCCAGGCTTCAGGGACGCCATGACAAAGGTTTCGTCTGTGATCCCAAAGCCAAAGCCCATTCTGGAAAGGATCCCCGTTCCCTTCTCCAGCCGCTGTCCCAGGGACAGGGACATGAGCATGTAGCGGATGTTGATCACAAAGGTGGTCATGGCCACCTCGATGTATCCGGCTCCCTGGAGGATCAGGTTCGTGCCTGCAAACTGTCCGGCGCTGGTCAGATTCGTTAAGGAGATCAGCGCCGCCGCCCACAGGGGAAGTCCCCCGGAAACCGCGATAAATCCAAAGGTAAACGCCACCGGCGCGTATCCAAGCCCAATGGGGAAGCCATCCCTAAGCCCCTGGACCAGTTCTTTTCTTACGTTCATATTCTGCCTCCGCATCTTCCGTCTCTGGCGTATGCCTCTTACATCTGTGGGAGGCCGCCTTCCTTATTGTAGCACAATACGCGTCCCCGGTCAATTTTATCTGTTTTCTTCCACTGCCTCCATGTCAGCCGGATTCACCAGGATCCGCACCTCTGTGATATACGCCGGCTCATAGCTGGAGATCCGTTTCTCTTTCACTTCCTTTAAAAATTCGTCCTTACATTCCATAAAGATCTCCAGGTCGCCTCCCCGGCTGGAGGCCATGAGCTCCAGACGTCCCTGAGGCTCCCCGGCCGTCTTTTCTTTGGTCTGTCCGCCGTCCCCGCCTGGATCTTCCGGATCATCTGGATTTTCCGAATTTTCTGGAATTTCCAGGTTTTCCGGATTTTCTTTATCTTCTCCGGCTGTCTCTCCCGGCCCTCCCGTCAGCCCTTCTCCGGAAGCCTCTGTGCTCTCCGCTCCAGGCCCCTCCAGGAATTCATAAAACTCCAGGAACGGCTCCACCCGCTTCTTATTATAAGTGACCTCATACCGGATGATCCCCTCCGGAACCGCCGGATCGGCCTCGATCCCATCGCTGACTCTCCGTCCCCAGAAGCCTGTGTCCACGATCAGGCTGCCTTTTTGCCGGTCAAATGAAAAATCCAGATTCTTCGTCTCCAGATCCTCCCAGCCGATCTTCTTCTCCCCCGCATATGTAAAGGACGAGTATTCCACCAGCGCAGTTCCTGCCCCGACACCGCAGAGCAGGACGCCTCCCAGGAATGTCCCAAATAAAATCTTCTGTATCCTACGCATACTGCCCGCCTTCCTTTCCGCATCCGCTTTCATGCTCTGGTTCCGCCGGGATATCTGTCTGGCTCTCTTTCCATTCCTCTTCCCGGATCTCCTCCTGGTTCACCTTCCATGTCTCTTCCCGTATCTCTTCCTGGCTCTCCTTCCAGCTCTCCGCCCGGTTCTCCTCTCCAGCCGCCTCCGTTCCTGCAGACGCTTCCTCTTCTGCCTCCCCATTCTCCCATTGGGAAACGGCTCCCGGTCCTTTTTTCTGCTTTTTCCAGCGAAGGGTCATGCCCAGACCGGCGGCAGAAAACAGGCTCACCGTCGCTCCCAGACAGCCCAGGGTCACTCCGGCCACCGGATATCCCTGGACCATCAGCACGGCCAGAACTCCAAGACAGAATAAAAACATAAGTCCTGTACCGCCCATACAGCCTGCCAGGAAGATCCAGACCCCGTTCCAGAAAAGCCTGGCAGTCCAGGCGGTCAGCCGGATCAGACTGTTAAAGCACCGTTTTGCCATACCTGCCAGCCTGCGTCCAAAGGAACCGGCGGTCCTTCCTAAAGATACTCCGGCGTTTCCTCTCTTCTTTCCGGCATTTTCCATCTCCATACTTCCATCGGTCCGATACAGCCGTTCCTCCCTCCGCTGCTTCCAAAGTCTGGAAAATCGCCGGAATGGACGCCCAAGCAGCTCCTTCCAGAATACAAAAACGCCCGAAAACCATCTGCCGGTCCGCCTGGCAAGCCTTACGGCCCGTCTTCCCAGCTCCGAAAAAAATCCGGCTGCTTTCTTTCCAGACCCGGCTGCCCTGGCCTTCCACGTTTCCGACGCCGCCCGGCGTTCTTTTTCTCCGTCTCCCTGGTCTTCGCTGGATCCGTCCCCATCGTTCCGGCCGTCTTCCGCTGCTCTCCAGCCGTCTCCGTCCCTTTGTCCCGGGCCGAAATCGGCCCGTACATGGTAGGCCTCCAGGATCTCCGCCGTCAACTCCGGAATACTTCCAAAATCCGCAATGGCCTCCTCCTCCGACAGCCCGCTTTTTACCTTCATATCAATATGCTGCTCATATTCGCTTAATATATCCCTGAGCTCTGATTCCTGGAGCACGGAAAGTGACCGCTCCAGCTCTCTCATAAATGTGTTTTTATCCATTCTTACACCCCTCCAAAAATGCTCCTACTTTTTCCGTCAGCTCATTCCATTCCTTCTCCAGCGTGTCCCGGTACAAGACCCCGGCCGCCGTCAGATGGTAGTATTTTCTGGGCGGTCCCTCTGTGGATTCCCGCAGATACGTTTCAAAATACCGCTCGTTGGTCAGACGCTTAAGAAGAGGATAAATGGTTCCCTCATTGACGTCCACCACCTTGGACACCTCCTCCACCAGCTCGTAGCCGTACATATCCCTCTGCCGGACCGATTCCAGGACCACCAGCTCCAGGACGCCTTTTTTTAACTGCGCATTCATCTGTCCACCCTTCCTTTCCCGGCCTTTCTCTTTCGTAATACTATATTATATCTACTACTATGCAATGTCAAGTACTATGGAAAACAAAATTCTTACAGGATTCTTACGCTCCCGCAGATGAAGATGCGCAGGAATCTTCCTTCAGACACGGATCCCCCTTCCCTTTTCCCTGTCTGTGTAGTATAATACCTTCTATAACTTTAAAGCATAACACTTTACAGGAGAAAACTATCATGAAGCTTATCACAACCATCTACAACCTTCTATGGGGCGATCTGGTTACGATCCCGCTGCCCGGCGGCGGCTCTCTGGGTCTGTCGCTCCTGGTACTTCTGCTGATCCCCGCCGGGATCTTTTTTACGGCGCGCACCCGCTTTCTTCCGGTGCGTCTCTTCCCCGAAATGCTGAAGACTGCCGTGGAAAAACGGACCTCTTCCCAGAAAAACTCCATTTCCGGCTTCCAGACCCTGATCATCGCCACTGCCACCCGTGTGGGCATGGGAAATCTGGTGGGCGTGGTGGCCGCCATCTCCGCCGGCGGCGCGGGAGCCGTATTCTGGATGTGGGTCACAGCCCTTTTAGGCTCCTCCACAGCCTTTGTGGAGGCCACCCTGGCACAGCTCCATAAAGAAAAGGATCCCTTATACGGCGGCTACCGGGGCGGTCCTGCCTATTATATCCATAACTTTTTCACCCGCAAAAGCCAGACAAAGCCCCGTTACTCCCTGATCGCCGTCCTGTTTGCCATTTCCGGCCTGATCTGCTGGTGCGGCATCAGCCAGGTGATCAGCAACTCTGTATCCACGGCATTTTCCAACGCCTTCCACATCCCGCCTCTTTATACCACCATCCTTCTGGTGCTTCTGGCGGCTGTGATCGTACTGAGAAAAAATGCCACGGTCAAGGTCCTGGATATTATGGTCCCCATTATGGCTGGCTGCTACTTTTTCATCACCCTGTTTATTATTTTTAAAAACATCGGACAGCTTCCGGCGGTCTTCCATCATATTTTTTCCGAGGCCTTCGGTCTCCGCCAGGTGGCTGCCGGCGGCTTCGGCGCTGTTCTCATGAACGGAGTCAAGCGCGGCCTTTTCTCCAATGAAGCCGGCTCCGGATCGGCTCCCTGTGCCTCTGCCGCAGCCGATGTGGATCATCCGGCCAAAGCAGGACTGATGCAGGCCTTTGGCGTTATCATCGACACCATCGTGATCTGCAGCTGCTCAGCCTTTATCATGCTCCTGGCTCCGGCAGATCTCATAAACGGTCTGGAGGGCATGGATCTTCTCCAGGCGGCCATGAATTACCATCTGGGCTCCTTCGGCGTTATCTTCATCGCCGTCACCCTCTGGCTGTTCAGCTTCTCCACCTTCATCGGGATCCTGTTTTATGCCCGCTCCAATGTGGCCTACCTGTTCGGCGACAACTGGCTTTCCCAGACAGCCTATAAGCTCCTGGCCCTGGTCATGCTGTTTGTGGGCGGCATGGCTGCCTACACCTTTGTATGGGACCTGGGCGACGTGGGCATCGGCCTTATGACCATCTTTAATATGCTGGTGATCTTCCCGCTGTCGAAGCAGGCCATTGACGCCCTGAACGACTACGAAAAGCGCAGCTGATACAGAGACTTTTAAGAAGTTTTATACAAAAAACATTTCCTTATTGGAAAATTTATGCTACAATAGGTACAAAATAAGTTTTGAGAGAGGACGCTCATGAATCATAAAACCGTGGTCTTAAATGCCGCCAAAATGAATTTTGACGGAAATCTTGATTTCTCTGTCCTGTCTGAGGACGTGACTGTTTATGATGATACGGACCAGGACCAGCTTCTCTCCCGGATCCAGGAAGCGGCAGTGGTGGTCACCAAGGAAATGCCCGTAAGCGGGGATCTGATCCGCCAGTTTCCAGATTCCGTGAAGCTGATCTGCGAAGCCGGGACCGGATACAACAATCTGGATCTGGAGGCTGCCCGCCAGAAGGGGATCACGGTCTGCAACATCCCGGCATACAGCTCCCAACGGGTAGCCCATACGGCTGTTATGATGATCCTGAACTTAAGCTCATCCATGCAGCTCCAAATGAAGATGCTGGCCAGAGGCTGCCATGACAATTTCACAAAAAATCTCCAGGTAAGCCATGTGGAGGTCAACAATAAGGTGCTCGGCATCATAGGAGCCGGAAACATCGGCCGGGAGGTCATAAAGATCGCCCAGGCCATGGACATGAAGATCCTGGCCCATACCCGGACCTTCCGGGAGGATGCAGACGGCGTTCACTACGTGGATCTTCCAACGCTTCTCCGGGAAAGCGACTATGTCTCCCTCCACTGTCCCCTGACTCCGGAGACGAGACACCTGATCAACCGGGAGACCCTGTCCATGATGAAGCCCACGGCTTTCCTTATCAATACTTCCCGGGGAGCCCTGGTGGACGAACCGGCGCTGATCGAGGCCTTAAAGACCGGAGTGATCGCCGGAGCCGGGCTGGATGTGCAGGAAACGGAGCCCCCGCTTCCCGAAAATCCGCTCTATACCATGGACAATGTGATCCTGACGCCCCATATGGGCTGGAAGGGTCTGGAGACCAGAAAACGGCTGGTATCCATCCTGGCCGGAAATATCGAAGCTTATTTTCAGGGAATGCCCGTAAATGTGGTATCCTGATCCCTGTTTCCCAGCTTCTAACCGCAGCCCTGGCTGCGTAAGAATAAAAACAGACTCCCTGTGAGTCCAAAAGGAGGAACTATCCCATGATCTTAATTAAAAACGGAACGCTCCATACTGCTGTTTCCAAAGAGCCGCTCCAGGCAGATATCCTGGTTGACGGCGGAAAGATCGTAAAGATCGGCGCCGGCTTAAGCAGTGAGGGCGCAGAAGTCATCGACGCTTCCGGCCTCAATGTATACCCCGGTTTCGTAGAGGCCCACTGCCACATCGGACTGGACGGATACGGCATCGGCTATGAAGGCCACGACTACAACGAGCTGAATGATCCGGTTACTCCCCAGCTCCGCTCCATCGACGGTATCAACCCCTTTGATCCGTGTATGGAAATGGCGGCAAAGGCCGGCGTTACCTGTATGGCAACTGGCCCAGGCAGCTCCAACGCCATCGGCGGAACCTTCGTGGCCATGAAGCCCCACGGCAAACGCGTGGACAACATGATCGTGAAATTTCCCGTTGCAATGAAATGCGCCTTCGGTGAGAACCCGAAGCGCTGCTACCAGAAGAACACCATCACCAGCCGTATGACCAACGCTGCCCTGATCCGCGAGGCATTAAAGAAGGCTTCCCTTTATAAGGCAA
The DNA here is from genome assembly GCF_037242085.1 of Alitiscatomonas sp. NCBI lineage: Bacteria > Bacillati > Bacillota > Clostridia > Lachnospirales > Lachnospiraceae > Alitiscatomonas > Alitiscatomonas sp. Next base: position 20,989 of record NZ_JAXXBR010000049.1, read on the forward strand.
AGGTTGAGGCTGCCGGTGACGATGCTTCCAAGCTTCCGGCTTACGACCAGAAATCCGAAGCCCTGATCCCGGTATTAAATAAAGAGATCCCCTTAAAGGCACATGCCCACCAGGCCAACGACCTGTGCACTGCCCTGCGCATTGCAAGAGAGTTCGATCTGGATATTACCTTAGAGCATGTAACAGAAGGCCATATGATCGTGGATGAGCTGGCCAAGGAGAACGTTCCCCTGGCTGTGGGCCCCACCTTCGGACATGCCAGCAAGTTTGAGCTTCAGAACAAGACCTGGGAGACCCCCGGCGTTCTGGCAAAGGCAGGCTGCCACGTTTCCATCATCACCGACGCTCCGGTGATCCCGCTCCACTACCTGCCCTTATGCGCAGGCCTTGCCATGAAGGCTGGTATGGATGAGTATGATGCGCTCCGCGCCATCACCATCAATCCCGCTGAACACATTGGCGTTGCTGACAGAGTCGGTTCCCTGGAGGAAGGAAAGGACGCTGACATCGTGATCATGGACGGCACGCCGTTCACTGTTGAGGGTGTTGTAAAGCACGTATTCATTGACGGAGAAGAGATCTAGGATATAAACCGACCGGCATGCTCCCGCGGGTATGCCGGTCTTCTTATGTCATAAGGTATCATTCAGGGAGGTTTCCATGTCACCAGCATTTATATTCGAGGGCTGCGGTACCAGGGAGGCTGTAAAAAAATTCCGGGGACATGTCTTCCCCCGGTGGTTTTCCGTCACAGTCAGCCTGCTTTCCGCCCTCTTTGCCGCCGCAGGCCTTTTCTTTTTCCTTGGGGGCCGCCATAAGCTGGCCCTTTATTACGCCGGCTCCGCCCTCCTTCTTCTGGTCTTTAATCTTGCAGGAAAGGCTTTTCTGGTCCGCCGGCTTTCCTCGGTGCTGGATCAGATCCTGGGAGGTGACCCCGGCTTTGCGGTCTGCTTTTACGAAAACTACTTTTCCATCGTCCGTCAGAAGGACCAGAAGCTCATTCCCGTTTATTACAGCCGGATCAACCGGATCGCCTGCCAGGACGGGATCATGGCCGTATTTACCGGAGAAAATCTCTGTATTCCCTTCCGGGATCCGGACGGCGGCCAGGTATGGGATGATCTCTGCCGGTTTTTAAAAGAAAAGAATCCATCCATCGTCATATAAATCATAAGAAGCACGCTGCGCGGATTTCTCATGGTTATGGCGGCAGCTGGCAAGGTCCCGTGCAGGAACAAACGGACTTTGACCCGCGGCCCGCGTAAAAACCGCCTGTACAGGAGCCCCTCGGCCCCGGTACAGGCGGTTTGTTATCCTTAATCAAATTCTTCGTAAACCGGCTCCACGGGATCTCCCAGCAGGCCGTTTCCAGCGGCTTCACCGTTGATCTCCGTTAAGATACCGGAGCTGTTGACCTTATAGCGGTTTCCATCCCTGTCCTTTACAGTCGTATTCTTTGAGATACGGCCGGAGGTATTGACCACATACGTCTTATACTGGCCGCCGGACGGAAGGCTCACCAGCATATAGCGGCTGTCAGAATCTGCCTTCTGAAGTTTTCCCATATAGTACAGATAATTGCTCCTGACGCCTGTGAAGCCGCGGCCCGCATAGCTTCCCTCGTTGAAGTAGAAGGTGCTCCTGGTCCCGTCGCCCTCCTCGATGGTCCGTTTTCCCTTTACTACGGTCCTGGAATCCTCATCGAAATAGTAGGACGTATATTCTCCTGTGTCCCCGATCTCCACCTTATGGAGCCCCTTCACCGGATTGCCCCGCTTGTCAAACAGATAGTTCTTTCCATCGATCCTTACGAAATCATCGGTGGAGGCTTCCCCAAACTCCGGTCCTGTCTTGGGCTCTCCGTCTTTATTAAAGTAGTACCATTCCACCGACTCGTCCACGTTGTCCAGCAGCCGTTCCGGCGGCTCCAGGGAAAGCCATCCACTGATGGCGGCTCCTACTTTGGCATTTTTGATCTCAGGCTCCGCGAAATACCGCCAGTGCTCAATGGTATTGGAGCTGGCAGAATCCGGATCTCCATCCATATACACCCAGCCGGTCTGCATCTTTCCGGTGGAATCAAAGCAGTAATATTTTCCGTCGATCCGGCTGACCCGGTACTCGCCCTCCTCGTCTCCGGTGGAGGTGCAGTACTTCTTTCCGCTGGGAGCAAAATAATACCAGTACTGGCCGTCGTCGCTCTCCGGACCGTAGGTATAATCGTCCTCATCCTCGTCATAAGGCGGCTCCAGGTATCTCCAGCCAGTCTTCATAGCTCCGTCGCTGCCCAGATAATACAGATTGTCCTCTGTCCAGCCGGTCTGCATCACGCCTTCGGAATCAAACAGATAATTCCTTCCGTCGATCTTCTTCCAGCCGTCCTTTACGACCTTCCCGCTGTTTCCAAAATAAAACCAGACGTCCTCATCCCCGCCGTAATAGGAACGGGTCTTTACCCACTTATTGGCCACCATGATCCCGTTGGAATCCACAAAATAATCCTCGTCTGCCCAGCAGCTGACCGCCATCTCTCCGTTTCCGTTTAAATATCTCCACAGATTATCGGCGCCCTTTCTCCACTCATTGGTCACCCGGTTTCCGTACTGGTCCATATATACCCAGGTATTGCCAGACATGGCCCAGCCTTCTGCGGCCAGCGCCTCCATAGTCATAAGCCCGAGGCTTAAAACGGCGGCAGCTGTCAGTACCTTCAGTCCCTTTTTCTTCATAAAATCCATCTCCTTACCCTCTGCCTTTTTTCATACAGCCCCTGCTTTACGATCTATCCCGGAGCCGTATATCCCTGGTATCATTCTACCAGTATCTTACAAAATATTCAACCAGAAGAATCTTTCAATTCTCTTACATACTCCCGGCAAATGCCGCAAAACTGCCGCAATCCCAT
>NZ_JAXXBR010000039.1:0-23742 GCF_037242085.1 Alitiscatomonas sp.
GGGATCCAGGGCTCTCCGGCCCTGGCAGAGGATGCACTGGTGGCCCGGGACTGCATGCTGGCCCTCCATACAGGCGCGTCTGTGAATATCCAGCATATCAGCTCTGTAAATTCCGTGCGCATGGTGAAGCTGGCGAAGGAATTGGGAGCAGATGTGACGGCAGAGGTGACTCCCCATCATTTCACTCTCACCGAGAGCGCTGTGCTGGAGCATGGAGCCATGGCGAAAATGAACCCGCCGCTGCGTACGGAAAAGGACAGACTGGGAATTATCGAGGGGATCAGGGACGGTTCCATTGATATGATCGCCACAGACCATGCACCCCACAGCGCGGAGGAAAAGGCAGTGGAGCCTGTATGGAAAGCTCCCAGCGGGATCATCGGCCTGGAAACGGCCCTGGCCCTGGCTGTGACCAATCTGGTAAAGCCCGGCCATCTGACCATGGTGCAGCTCATGGAAAAAATGAGCTTAAATCCGGCGAAGCTGTACCGTTTTGACAAGGGAAGCGTTGCCGAAGGCGCTGACGCGGATCTGGTGATCTTTGATGAAAATGAGAGGTGGACGGTTACAGAGGACGACATCGCCTCTAAATCCCACAATACGCCGTTCATTGGAGCTGAACTTTATGGGCGCGTAAAATATACCATCTGCGGCGGCAGGATCGTATATGAGGACAAAAAGACACAGGATTAGGAAGGGATCTGGAACCATATGAAGAAATATGGCGTGCTGCTGTTTGACGTGGACGGAACGCTCCTGGACTTTGACCGGGCGGAGGAAATGGGCATTGAGGGCCTTCTGGAGCACTACGGTGTCCCTGTGACAGCGGAGAATAAGGAAAAGTACCATCATCTCAATAAAAGCTACTGGGAGCGCCTGGAGCGCGGCGAGATCACCCGGGACCAGGTCTTAAGCCTGCGGTTTGAGGAGTTCTTCGGGGACTTTGGGATCTCCGTGGACGGAATGGAAACGGACCGGCTGTACCGGGAATACTTAAACGAGGGCGCATTTCTCGTTGACGGCGCCAGGGAGCTCCTGGAGGGCTTAAAGGGCCAGTATGAGCTTTATATCATAACCAACGGCGTTGCGGCCACCCAGTACCACCGTCTGGGCAAGTCGGGACTGGACCGGTATTTTAAGGACATTTTTATTTCCGAGGAGGCCGGGAGCCAGAAGCCGCAGCCAGAGTATTTTGAATACTGCTTCAAGAAAATGGGCCGCCGGGATGTGGAAAACATGCTGGTGATCGGAGATTCCCTGACCTCGGATATCAAGGGCGGAAATAACGTCGGGATCGATACTTTGTGGTTCAATCCCCACAGGCAGGAAAACACAAAAGGGGTCCATGTGGAATATGAGGCAGATTCCCTGGAAAAGATCGGGAAGATGCTGATTTAAAAAAATGATACAGAACAAGAGCCTGGAGCACAGCGGGATATTCCGCAGTGTTCCAGGCTTTTTGCATGCAGGTGAAGACGGACAGATCCTGTAAGATAAAAACGTCTGTGTGCGAGTTAAGGACGTGATAAGGACATAAAGCGAGTTTTGGACTCATAAAACGAGTATAAGACCCGAATAGTTAGAAAAATACAGGGGAAAGACTTGAAAAGTTATAAAGAATTTACGAAAATGGAGCAATTGTTCTGCAAATATTGACATTTAATTTGTGGAATATTATTATTTTAACAGAAAATAAAGATTTTATAAAAGAAATAATAAAACATTATAAAGAGGAGGAGTAAAGGTTTGGATAAGCAGAAAATTTTTTCCTACCTGGAAAGCCAGAAGGAATTTCTGGCAGGTGTCAGCGATTCTGTCTGGGACACGCCCGAAACGTGTTATGAAGAGAACGTTTCGGCAGAAACTGTATGCAGAGCCCTGGAGGAGGCCGGGTTTACAGTAGAGAGGAATGTGGCTGGCATTTCTACGGCGTTCATGGGGACTTACGGACATGGAAAACCGGTGATCGGTTTCCTGGGAGAGTTCGACGCGCTGTCGGGACTCAGCCAGACTGCCGGGATCGCAGAAAAATGTCCTCTGGTACCGGGAGGAAACGGACATGGCTGCGGCCATAACCTTCTTGGGGCCGGGTGCCTTGCCGGAGCCATGGGAATGAAAAAATACCTGGAAGAGACAGGAAAGGAAGGAACGGTTATTTTTTACGGATGTCCGGCGGAAGAAGGCGGATCCGGAAAGGCGTTTATGGCAAGAGAGGGCTGCTTTGACGTTCTGGATGCAGCCCTGGCATGGCACCCGGGATGTACATATGGCGCCACTGGCGGAGGAATGTTAGCCAACTGCCAGATCTATTTCCGATACAAAGGGATCAGTTCCCATGCGGCTATGTCGCCGCATCTTGGAAGGAGCGCCCTGGATGCGGTCACATTATTTAATGTGGGGATCCAGTTCCTGCGGGAGCATGTTCTTCCGACCGTGAGAATGCACTATGCGGTAACAGATACAGGAGGTTTTTCTCCCAACGTGGTCCAGCCAACAGCAGAAGTCCTTTGTCTGCTGCGCGCGCCGGAAAATGGGATCCTGGCAGATGTGCGGTCCAGAGTGGAGGACATTGCCAGAGGTGCGGCTCTTATGACCGGAACAGAACTGGAGATCGATTTTGTAAAGGCGTGCTCCAACGTGGTCCCCAATAATGTACTGGGCTATGCAGCGGTTGAAAACCTGCGGCTGCTGAAGCTTCCGGAATATTCAAAAGAAGAGATGGAATTTTATTCAAAGATAGCAGCCACAAATGCAGGCGGGGATCCAGAACATCCGGTGGCAGAAGAAATTCCGGATTTCATGCCCACGGACATGGTATTTCCGGCGTCGTCGGATGTGGGCGACGTAAGCTGGGTTGTGCCGACCGTGTCGCTGAGTACGCCCACATGGCCCTCTGGAACACCGGCTCATTCCTGGCAGGCGGTGGCAGTGGGAAAAAGTGCTCTTGCCCATAATGGAACACTTCTGGCCGGACAGGCCATGGCTGGACTTGCCATTGATCTGATCGAAAGACCGGAACTTCTGGAGAAAGCAAAAGAGGAGCACCAGAAGCGGTTAAAGGGCGGTAAATATGAGTGTCCGATCCCTAAGGGTGTGAAGCCCAGGATCATTTCCACGAAAAAATAGAAAGGAGAAGCTTTATGCCTACACAAACAATCATATGTCTGACCGTATTTGTAATAACTCTGGTCCTTTATATGTCAAATAAATTCCCGCTGCCGCTGGTTTCCATGACGGCCATGGGCGTGTATGTGATCACAGGATGCCTGGCTCCGGCAGACGCTCTGAGCTGTTTCTCCAATTCATCGGTGATCATCATGGGTTCTATGTTTATTGTGGCGGGCGGCCTGAACCGCACGCAGATGGTCCACAAGGTAACGGATCTGGCCTATAAGATCTCAGGCGGAAGCTTCCAGAAGGGCATGATCCTCTACTGCCTGGTAACCTTAGCCATTGCCCAGGTTGCCCCGTCAGCGATCCTGATCTTTTCCATCTGCTATCCTCTGGTAGCTGACTTCTGCCGTAAGAACAACCAGAGCCCGTCCAAGGCTATGTTTTCGATCGTTTTGATCTGTATCTGTACTGTAACGTCCCTTCCCATCGGTTCCGGCGCTACGTCTTATATCACCGCCAATTCCCTGTGGGAGACGTATGGGATCACTTTTAAGGAAGGCATGTTCGACCCGATGCTCGTTTATCTTCCTACGATCATTCTGTCCGTGCTCTTTGCCATGTTCTACTGTCCAAAGGTGGCTCCGGATTATGGCCCGCTGTACACGGATGTCCAGCTTAAGCAGATGAAGGAGCAGAAGCCTCTGGATCCGTTCCGTGAATTTATGGGATACGGGATTTTTGTGGCAGTTGTGATCGCGATCCTGTTTTCTGACAAGCTTCCGGCAACGATCCCAACCTGGATGATCTGCTTTATCGGCGCGGTATTAACGATCCTCACAGGCGTATTATCTGAAAAAGAAGCCATGCAGGCTCTGACCATGCCGCCAATCTTCTTATACATTGGTTCTCTGGCAGTCGGAAATGCACTGGTAGCTTCCGGAGCAGGCACATACCTTGCAGAGGCGATCCAGTCTCTCCTGGGCGATAATCCGTCCAAGTGGGTCGTGATCATCCTGTTCTGGGTGGCTGGCTTCATCGTTACACAGTTTATGTCAAACATGGCCTTATATTCAGCACTGACGCCTGTGGTACTTCTGATGTGTGCAACGTATGGATGGAATCCCACCGGATTATCCAATATGCTGTTTAAGGCAACCTTTACCTCTTATCTGACTCCGCTGTCCACCGTGGCTATTCCGCTTTGTATGGCTGTGGGTGGCTATAAGCAGAAGGATCTTCTCCGAATGGGACTCATACCGGCTCTGACCATTTCGGTGGCCAACATATTATGGGTTGGTTTTATGTTCCCGCCGTGCTGATCCTGAAACGGAAAAACGGGCGGTATCCTTAAGAGGGTGCCGCCTGGATTTTATTTCATGGGGGAAGGAAATGTTCCGCACATGATTTTTAAAGGAGATGCATTATGATCGGGAAGAAATTTAACTACGGATGGGTAATTGTAGGATATGGCGTGCTGTGTATGCTGCTCCTTCATTATGGGACAGTGGGAAGCCAGGCCATATTCCTTCTGCCTATCACACAGGATCTGGGAGTCAGTACCACGACGCTTACCATGGCCTCCACCTATGGCACCATAGTAAGCATGATCGTTACGCCCTGGGCCGGAAAGCTGATGGATAAAAAGAGCATCCGCCGGCTGATGTTTTTTGGGATCCTGGGAACGGGGCTCACCATGGTGGCCCAGAGCTATGTGACCTCTGTTTATACGTATTATGCGATCATTCTGGTCCGGACAGCGCTGAACCCATTTGCCCTGATGATGCCGTTTGCGGCACTGGCGGCCCGGTGGTTCACAAAGGAAAACCGTTCCTTTGCCACGAGCATTATCTTTGTAGGGATCAGTCTGGGAGGCGTGCTGCTTTCAAATCCGCTGGCCGCTCTTATTGAGACTGTGGGATGGAGACTGACGTACAGGTACTATGGCCTGGCAGCAGTGGTCCTTTTGTCTCCTTTGACCCTGGCCCTGGTCCGGGATTATCCGGATGGATATGAAAAGATGATCCAGGAGGAAACTGTCGGAAGAGGAGAACAGAAGGCAGACCTTGTTTCCCTTTTGAAGGATCGGAGATTCATCCTGGTATGTGCAGGGATGAGCTGTATTTCATTTATTGGGTGCTCTCTGTATCATATTTCCTCCTATGTACAGTCGCTGGGATATGATGCACGGTTTGGGGCCACAGTGATCTCCATTTATAACTTTGTATGTATTTTTTCTAAAATGATCATGGGACGGCTTTTTGACAGGAAGGGCTTGAAGGCAGGGATCCTGTTTGGCGCGCTGGGAATATGCGGATCTTATTTCCTTATGGCGCTTTCGGTCTTCTGGTCCAGCGCCTGGTTCCTTGTGGTGATCGCGTTATTTTATGGAATCGGGAATACATGCCAAAGTATTACTGCGCCGTCGCTGGTTTCTGGTGTCTTTGGGGTGAGAAATTACAGCGAGGTTTACGCAAAGATATCTACGGTTACGATGGTTGTAGGGGCGGTCAGCACTCCGGTCCTGTCCGCGATCTACGAGGCGTCTGGAAGCTATCTGACAGCCTGGATCGTGTGTCTGGTATTGTCGTTTGTTTCAACGGTCTGTCTTATGGCAGCCTGTATGGGACATGGCCGAGTAAAAAAATAGGGGAGAAAAAATGGAAATTCTGGTATTTATCTGCGAAAAAATATGGATCGTCCTGATACTGGCAGCGTTTTTCACCTGTCTGGCTAAAGGATGGCTGAAGAAGGGGTTTTATCTGACCAATGACCCGGAATCCGATGAGGGATCCCATTAATGGGATCCCCAGAATTCTTTTATATTGCTGAAATCAATTTCGTATACGGTCAGAGGGCGTCCTGTTCCATTCAGATTGATGGTCCGGACCGGATGTGCAAGATCTGCGCTGGATAATTTTGAGAGGATGCGGGATGCGCTCCGCGGTGTGATCTCCAGAAAATAAACGAGATCGCTGGACGTAAATTCATACATGGAACGTTCTTTCTGGAGCGATATGATTTTTTCAAGGTTTATGGGAGAGATCCCAAGGCTTTTTGCCAGGCTTGAAGTCTGGGCGTGGGGCTTTAAACTGTAGCTGATGGACCGGTTGCTGTTTAACGGCCCTACCATTTCCTGGCTTTCTGTTACCAGGAACGTATAGTGATTCTGGTCTTTTTTGCATGCGGAAAGGGCCGTTGCTGCATTTTTATAGGCATCCACCACATCAAAGCTGATGCCCCAGCCTGCAAAAAATGGAAACGGCAGTCTTTTTTCCAGCTCTTCGGAAAGGAGGCATGAGGTATATCCGGAGGTAAGCTCCCGCACGTCCATGATAGAGGCCGTGATCTCCAAATGAAAATGATGTCTTCTTATCAAAATATTCTGATTAAAAATGATTTTCAGATCCGCCAGGATTTTTTCTAAAATTTCCATGTTTTTCTGGTTCTGGAACGGCCTGGGCAGTTCGATGATACAGCAGGCAGTCTGGGAATTCTGCAAAAGGGATTCCCTGATCTGGCATAACAGAGCATGAAAATGATCCAGGATCGTTTCCGGAGACGGCTTCAGGAGGATATGGGGGATCTGTTCTTTTTCTAAAAAAAGAGCCAGGTTTGTAAAACGCGTCAGGAACAGATCGTATTTTCTTTCCGCCCACATGCTGCGGTACTGGTTTAAGGATCTCTGATAGGCGCTGGAACGGAGGATCATCCGGTATTCGGGCGTGGTCCTTGGCATAAAGTAGGGGGTAAGACCAGGCGGGAATACGTTTCCTATGATGGATGGTTCCACAACGGCATCAAAATATACTCTGGTAAAGTCCAGCTTTGGATTGCGTACCAGCAAACGGGCGATGACCAGATAATAGTCGCGGTCCATAAGGTCAATGCATCGGCTGGGAAGTGTGATGCGTCCTATGTTTTCGCAGATATAATCATGGGGGAATGGGCCGCTGAACAAAAGACCGTCAGATTTTGCGGCTGCCTTTGTATACTGATGGCGCAGCTCATCCAGGGTATCATAGGGAAAATATGAGATCTTACAGTGCTGCTTCATGCTCTGCTCGGCCTGGCGTATATTGTCCAAGGACTGGCGGGCCGTAATGATCCCGATGGATATGGGCATAATGGACCTCCTTGATCTGTACAAATATAAAAATAAGAGATGCCGTCAGAAAACGACAGATTTCGATACAATTACTATCATTATATACGAAAACCTGAAAAAAGGGAGAAAAAAATAAAATTTCCAAAAGACCTTGCAAAATCAAGGATTTCCGAATAGAATAGGAGCGTAACCATTTAAAGAGGGGACAGGGATGCCCCCTCTTTTCAGCGGACAAATTTGAGGAGATTGAAAGAAAATGATTAGTGCCAATAATGTGACGCTCCGCGTCGGTAAAAAAGCATTGTTCGAAGATGTAAACATCAAATTCACGGAAGGCAACTGTTATGGCCTGATCGGTGCCAACGGCGCCGGAAAATCCACATTTTTGAAGATTCTGTCCGGGAATCTGGAGCCAACCAGCGGCGATATCGTGATCACACCGGGCCAGCGCCTTTCTTTCTTACAGCAGGACCACTTTAAATACGACCAGTTCCCTGTACTGGATACGGTCATCATGGGAAACCAGCGTCTTTATGATATCATGAAGGAAAAGGACGCTATTTATATGAAGGAGGACTTCACTGACGAGGACGGCATCAAGGCCGCCGAGCTGGAGGGAGAGTTTGCCTCCATGAACGGCTGGGAGGCAGAGTCTGACGCTGAGAACCTGTTAAACGGTCTGGGCGTGGATACGGAATTCCACTATAAGCAGATGGGCGAGCTCACCGGCGCTTTAAAGGTGAAGGTGCTCCTGGCCCAGGCATTATTTGGAAATCCTGATATCCTGCTGCTGGACGAGCCCACCAACCATCTGGACCTGGACGCCATTGCATGGCTGGAGGAGTTCCTGATCAACTTTGAGAATACGGTGATCGTCGTATCCCATGACCGGTATTTCTTAAATAAGGTCTGCACCCAGATCGCAGACATTGACTATGGAAAGATCCAGCTTTACGCCGGAAACTATGATTTCTGGTATGAGTCCAGCCAGCTGATGATCCGGCAGATGAAGGAAGCCAACCGGAAGAAAGAGGAGAAGATCAAGGAGCTGCAGGAGTTCATCCAGCGTTTCTCCGCCAACGCCTCCAAATCCAAGCAGGCGACCTCCAGAAAGCGCGCTCTGGAAAAGATCGAGCTGGACGAGATCAAGCCCTCCAGCAGAAAATACCCGTACATCGACTTCCGTCCCTTCCGTGAGATCGGAAACGAGGTCCTTGCGGTGGAAGGCCTTACAAAGACCATCGACGGCGTAAAGGTCCTGGACAATATTTCCTTTACCCTGGGCCGCGAGGATAAGGTGGCTCTGGTAGGCCCCAACGAGCTTGCAAAGACCACGCTGTTTAAGATCCTTTCCGGTGAGATGGAGCCGGATTCCGGAAGCTATAAATGGGGACTTACCACGACCCAGGCCTACTTCCCCAAGGATAACAGCGCGGAGTTTGACAACGACGATACCATCGTGGACTGGCTGACCCAGTATTCCCCGGAAAAGGACGTGACCTATGTCCGCGGCTTCCTGGGAAGAATGCTGTTTGCCGGCGAGGACGGCGTCAAGAAGGTAAAGGTCCTCTCCGGAGGCGAGAGGGTGCGCTGCATGCTGTCCAAAATGATGATCTCCGGGGCCAACGTGCTGATGTTTGACGAGCCCACGGACCATCTGGATATGGAGTCCATCACGGCCCTCAACAACGGAATGAAGAAATTCCCGGGCGTTATGATCTTCTCCTCCCGTGACCACCAGGTAGTAGAGACCACGGCCAACCGGATCATGGAGATCATCAATGGCCAGCTGGTGGATAAGATCACCACCTACGACGAATATCTGGCAAGCGACGAGATGGCGAGAAAGAGATTCACTTTCACAGTCACCGAGAGCCAGGAGGACGACGACTAATAAAAAGAGCTGCAATAAAAAACACTGCCAAAACTCCCGGAAAGGGGGAATGGCAGTGTTTTTTTGTATATATGGAGCCGGGAGCTGCGTCAGTATGACCAGGGATGCCTGGCCTGCGGGCATCTCCCGGATGTGGCCCGGGAGTGCAGGCGCCCATCCGGCGATCCTTAGAAGTTGGGGATCACCGGCTTTTTTAAGATCCGCTTCATGGCCACGGCGTATATGAAGATGGATACCACAGGGGCGATGATGTCGGAAATGGGCTCCGCGTAAAAGGTGGCTCTGGCTCCGAAGAACCGGGGCAGCAAAAAGAGCGGAAGGAAGTAGACCAGCTTCCGGAAAAAGGACAGGGGCAGGGAAAGCTGGACCTTTCCAAGGCCAGTGAAGCCGTCTACGATCACATACTGGATGCTTAAGGGGATCACTGCCAGGGTGTAGATCTTTATGGTCTTTGCAGCCTCGGCGATCAGGGCCGGGTCCGAGGTGAACAGGCGCACGAAGATGTGTCCCGCAGTCTGGGCCAGGATAAACAGGATCGTGGTGTATCCGGCGCTTAAAAGGAAGATGAAGCGCTGGGCCTTTTTCACCCGGTCCGGCTGTCCGGCTCCGTAGTTGAAGGCCAGGATGGTCTGGGTACCGCCGGTGATGCCGCCCAGAGGCATGGTGATCACCAGCATGAAGCTCTGGACGATGGTGGCACAGGTGATCAGCATATCGCCCTCACCGGGACCTCCGTAGGTCTGGAGCACCGAGTTCATGGAAATGATCATCACATTGTCCACGGCGATGATGATAAAGGGCGTAAAGCCCACCAGCAGGATCCTCTGGATCAGCTTCCGGTCATAGCCGCCGAAGCTGATCTTCACAGGAACCTTTTTTCCGAAGAGGAAGGACAGGACAAAGGCACAGCTGGCCATCTGGGAGAGGACCGTGGCCACAGCCGCTCCGGCCACGCCCATGTGTAAGGCGAAGATGAACACGGGATCCAGGACGATATTCAAAACGGCGCCGATGATCACCGAATACATGCCGGTCTTTGCAAAGCCCTGGGAGATGATGAACTGGTTCATTCCCGTGGCCATAAGGGCGAAGAAGGTACCCGTCAGATAGATGCTGAAGTAGGTGTTGGCGTAGGGATAGGTGGTGTCGCTGGCGCCGAAATACCGCAGCATGGGCTCGCGGAAGGGATAAATGAGGGCCACGAGAAGGACAGACGCCACCGCCAGCAAAAGAAAGCTGTTGGCCAGGATCTTTTTGGCGGTCTTTATATCTCCCTGGCCCATCTTCATGCTCATCAGGGGGGATCCGCCGATGCCTACCCAGAAGGCAACGCTGCCCACCATGGTCACCACAGGGCCGCACACACCGGCTCCCGCTAAAGCGACGCTTCCCACGTCGGGGATGTTTCCTATATACATACGGTCCACAATGCTGTAAAGGACGCTGACGAACTGGGCCAGCATACTGGGGATGGCAATGCGCCACACAAGCTTTTTTATATCGTCACGACCGAGATCATTTTCCAGGGCCATTTTCTATTCCTCCGTAAATTCTGTATGATATGCTCCGGGCGCAGATGCCGGGAAGGGGGTCTGCCGCGGCCGTCTCCGGCGGCACCACTCAATATATTACACAGATTCTGTGGAATGTCAACCGGGGGAGAAAGAAGCCCTGTGAAAAGCACGGTTAAAATTTACAAACAAGGCGGGATATGATATAATGGTGAACATATAAGGAATTTTGCGTTGTTGTTCTGCCATGGTCCGCAGGGGCCTGGAAATAGGAGAAAAGCATGAAAGAGAATAAAAAGGTCAGGAATGTGCTGCAGAAATACATGCAGTGGCCCGTGGTACTTTCGGCCCTGGTCCTCTGCGCCAATGGGGCGGTGGGCCTGGTTTCCGGCAAAGCCGGTATGGTCATGGCCGTGTTTACGGTCCTGTATGCATTCTGCGCGGGGGTCCTCTTCTGGTATGGAAAAAAGCGGATCCTGACAGGGCTTGTGGGCTTTGCCGCGGATTTTGACCAGAGCCAGAAGAACCTGATGGCTTCCATGGAGCTGCCTTACGGCATCGCCGATGAAGCGGGACGTCTTTTGTGGACCAACCGGGCGTTTTCTGCGGTGATCAGGGACGAAAAGAGCGCCAGGAGGAGCCTTACGGTCCTGTTCCCGGAGATCACAGAGGAAGGCCTGGAAAAAATGGACCATGCCCTGGAGGTCCAGTGCGCGTATGGGGGAGCCATTTACAGGGCCTCTATAAAGCGTGTGACGATCCAGTCGGACAGCGGCCTGCTTTCCGCTGCGCCAGGCCAGAAGACGGAGCAGCAGGTGTTGGCCGTATACCTTTATGACGAGACAGAGATCCATGAATATATGCAGGCCATCACGGACCAGAAAATGGTGGCAGGTCTTATTTATCTGGATAACTATGATGAAGCGCTGGAGAGCGTGGAGGAGGTGCGCCGGTCGCTTCTGGTGGCCCTCATTGACCGGAAGGTCAGCAAATATATTTCCGGAGTCAACGGCATCGTAAAAAAGATGGAAAAGGACAAATATTTCTTTGCCATCGAGCAGAAATATATGCCGTCCCTGGAGGCGGAGCGGTTCAGTCTCCTGGAGGATGTAAAGACCGTTAATATCGGAAATGAGATGGCCGTTACCTTGAGTATCGGGATCGGCATCAACGGCGATACGTATATCCGCAACTATGAGTACGCCCGGACCGCCATCGACATGGCCCTGGGCCGCGGCGGTGATCAGGCCGTGGTGAAGAACGGGGAAAAGATCCAGTATTACGGAGGAAAATCCCAGCAGCTGGAGAAGACCACCCGTGTTAAGGCCAGAGTAAAGGCCCATGCCCTCCGGGAGCTTCTGGAGACCAAGGACCGGCTTCTGATCATGGGACATAAGATCGGGGACATCGACTCCTTCGGTTCTGCCATCGGCGTGTACCGGATCGCCGCAGCCCTTGGGAAAAAGGCCCATATCGTCATCAACGAGGTCACCTCATCGGTACGGCCCATGATGGACCGGTTTATCAATAACAGCGATTATCCCCAGGATCTGTTCCTGATGGGAGACGATGCGGCGGAACTGGCGGACCCGTCCACAGCCCTTGTGGTGGTGGATGTGAACCGTCCCAGCTATACGGAAGAGCCCCAGCTTTTAAATCTGGTAAAGACCATTGTGGTCATCGACCATCACCGCCAGTCCAGCGAGATCATCAGCAACGCTACCTTATCCTATGTGGAGCCCTATGCCTCCTCGGCCTGCGAGCTGGTGGCGGAGATCCTGCAGTATGTGACGGACAGCATCCGGATCAAATCCCTGGAGGCCGACGCCATGTACGCCGGTATCGTCATCGATACCAACAATTTCACAAACCAGGCAGGAGTCAGGACCTTCGAGGCCGCGGCGTTCTTAAGGAGGAACGGCGCCGATGTGACCAGGGTAAGGAAGCTGTTCCGGGATAAAATGGAGGACTACAAGGCCAGGGCAGAGGCAGTCCGCCAGGCGGAGGTCTTTGAGGGAGCCTTTGCCATCAGCGTATGTCCGGCTGAGAATGTGGAAAGTCCCACGGTGGTTGGGGCCCAGGCGGCCAACGAGCTTTTGGATATCATCGGCATCAAGGCCTCTGTGGTCTTGACCCCCTATAACGGAAAGATCTATGTCAGCGCCCGCTCCATTGATGAGATCAACGTCCAGGTAATGATGGAAAAGCTGGGCGGAGGCGGACACAGGACCATCGCCGGAGCCCAGCTTCCCGGAGCGACTGTGGAGGAGGCAAAGGAAAAGATCAAAGATGTGATCCTGGCGATGAAACAGAAAGGAGAATTTTAACGTGGAAGTTGTATTATTAGAGGATGTAAAGGCACTTGGAAAAAAAGGACAGATCGTAAAGGTCAACGACGGATATGCAAGAAACTTTATCCTGCCGAAGAAGTTGGGCGTAGAGGCCAACACAAAGAATCTGAACGATCTGAAGCTCCAGAAGGCCAACGAAGCCAAGGTGGCTGCAGAGCAGCTGGCAGAGGCAAAGGCCCTGGCTGCAAAGATCGACGAGCTTTCGGTGACAGTCTCCATCAAGGCCGGAGAGGGCGGAAGGACCTTTGGCTCCGTTTCCACAAAGGAGATCGCCAAGGCGGCGGCCGACCAGTTACATCTGGATATTGATAAGAAAAAAATGGTCTTAACGGATCCCATCCGCAGCCTGGGAACCTTTGAGGTGCCCATTAAGCTCCACAAGGACGTAACTGCAAAGCTGAGAGTCAAGGTGACAGAGGCGTAGGGATATGGAAGAAGCGTTAGTAAAGCGGGTGCTCCCCCACAGCGTGGAGGCGGAGCAGTCGGTCATCGGCGCCATGCTGATGGACCGGGATGCGATCATCGCCGCGTCAGAGACCGTCGTGGCCGATGAGTTTTACCAGCGCCAGTACGGCGTCATGTTCGAGACCATGGTGGAGCTGTTCAACGAAGGCCAGCCGGTGGATCTGGTGACCCTCCAGAACCGGCTGAAGGAAAAGGACGTGCCGCCGGAGGTATGCAGCCTGGACGCCGTCCGGGACATCATGGCTACGGTGCCCACGTCGGCCAATGTGCGGTCCTATGCCGCCATTGTCCACGAGAAGGCGGTCCTTCGCCGCCTGATCAAGATCAACGAAGAGATCGCCAATTCCTGCTATGCGGGAAAGGAGCCGCTGGATACGATCCTGGCAGACACGGAAAAACAGATCTTCCATCTGCTCCAGAGCCGGACCGGCGGCGATTTTGTCCCCATCCGCCAGGTGGCCCTGAATGTTCTGGATAAGATCGAGCAGGCCACCCGTTCCAAATCCACAGTGACAGGACTGGCTACCGGCTTCATCGATCTGGACTACCGGATGTCCGGCCTCCAGCCGTCGGACCTGATCCTCATCGCCGCCCGTCCGTCCATGGGAAAGACGGCCTTTGTACTGAATATAGCGGATTATATCGCGGTGCGCCGCCAGAAAACGTGTCTGATCTTCAGTCTGGAGATGTCCAAAGAGCAGCTGGTGAACCGAATGCTTGCTATGGAGTCCAACGTGGATTCCCAGAAGCTGCGGACGGGAACGCTGACAGACGCCGACTGGGACGCAGTGGTAGAGGGCATCGGCACCATCGGGAATTCAAAGCTGATCATCGACGATACCCCGGGTATCTCCGTTATGGAGCTGCGGTCCAAATGCCGGAAGGTGAAGCTGGAATACGGCCTGGATCTGGTGATGATCGACTACCTCCAGCTGATGACCGGAAGCGCGAAAAACGGCGACAACCGCCAGCAGGAGATCTCGGAGATCTCCCGTTCCTTAAAGGCCCTGGCCCGTGAGCTCAACGCCCCGGTCATCGCCCTGTCCCAGCTTTCCCGCGCCTGCGAATCCAGGACGGATCACAGGCCCATGCTTTCGGACCTGCGTGAGTCGGGAGCCATCGAGCAGGACGCGGACGTGGTCATGTTCCTGTATAGGGACGATTATTATAATAAAGACACAGATACGCCCAATGTGGCGGAGGTCATTATTGCCAAACAGCGTAACGGCCCTATCGGCACCGTAAACCTGGGCTGGAGGCCGGAGCTCACAAGGTTTGTGAACATGGCCAAGGAGCAGTAAGCCCATTCAGACTGTATCTCAACATTTTTGGAATATTCTGGAACGTCCTCACATATATTATGATATCAGGGTCAAAAGGCCGATCGATTCGACACAAGGCTGCTTGCAGGCGATTTTAAGACCTGAGCCCCTAACATCGTATTATGTAACAGGGAAAGGAAGAGGACAACCATGGCAGATACGCACTATCTGATCTCCGATGCCTCGAGGAAGGTGGATGTTGAATCCCACGTTCTCAGGTATTGGGAAGAAGAGCTGGAAATGAATATACCAAGGAATGAGATGGGACACAGATATTATACGGAGCTTCATATCCGGCTTTTTAAGCAGATCAAGGAGCTGAAGGAGAAGGGATATCAGCTCAAGGCCATTAAAGCGGCGCTTGCCAGATCCCTGGAATCAGATGGGGAAGTGGTTGTTCCCAATGATATTCTGGAGGAGGATGTTGTGGCTGCTTTAAAGGATCATACGGAGCATGAGGATGAAAAAGTAAAAAACATGGATGACCGGGCCCTGACGACCATGATGGCTGAGGAACGGGCGGAGCAGTTCCGGGCCATGCTGGGACAGATGATCGGACAGGCCATCGAGGAAAACAATGAGAAGCTGAGTCAGGATATCAGCTGCATGGTCAATGACAAGGTCATAAAAGAGGTGGACTACCTGATGCGGGTGGCTGATGAAAGAGATGAGGAGCGGTTCCGCCAGCTGGATGAGACGATCCGTCTGTACCAGCGGGAAAACAAGGGAAAGGCGGAGGCCGCCGCATCCCGGATCCCGTTTTTTTCCGGGGGCTTTGGGAAAAAGAAGAAGTTTGGGAGAAATGGGAACAAGCTGTAAAATAAAAATGATCATAACAAAAAAGCTGCTGTCGCAAATAAAGCGCAGCAGCTTTTATGTATTCTTCTAATACGTGAGATATTAGCCCTCGCTGATAGCGCCAGTGGGACATACACCTGCACATGTTCCGCAGCTGATGCATGCATCTGCATCGATCTCGTATTTGCCGTCTCCCTGAGAGATTGCATTTACCGGACATTCGCCAGCGCAGGAACCGCAGCTAACGCAAGTATCGTTAATTACATATGCCATGATGAATTACCTCCTTTTTTTATCATTGTATACATTCTATAATAAACACTGAAAATATTCAAGAGGAATTTTCAAGAAACATAGGCAACCGATGTATTATTTCTCAAACACAACGTCTCCGCCCAGGACAGTCATGGAGCAGTCCAGAATAGCGTGGATATCCTCCAGCGGGCTCTTTTCAAAGACAGCGAAGTTCGCCTTTTTGCCCGGGGTGATGGAGCCGTGGGTGTCCTTTACATCCATGAGCTCGGCAGCGTTGATGGTACCGCACTGGATGGCCTCCATGGGGGTCATTCCGTTTTCCACCATCAGGATACACTCAAAGCCAGTCATATCGTATTTATTGAAGGGGGTTCCCGCATCGGTTCCCAGGGCGATCTTAACGCCTGCCTTATGGGCGCGGCGGAAGGTATCCTGGTGGGCGTCGATGGTCTTTTCTACCTTCTTCACCATGTAATCGGGGATCCCGGCGTCCGTGCCGTATTTTTTGATCCAGTAGGGAGCGGCCAGGGTGGGAACGAAGAACACGTTGTGCTCCTTCATGAAGTCGAAGCACCAGTCGTCCATGAAGAAGCCGTGCTCGATGGAGTCCACGCCGGCCCGGAGAGCGTTTTTGATGCCTTCCATGCCCTGGGCATGAGTGAAGGTTTTGGCCCCTGCCTTGTGGGCTTCTTCGATGGCTGCGCGGAGCTCCTCTTCGGTGAGCTGCGGGGAGCCCGGCTCAACGCCCTTGGTCATAACGCCTCCGGTGGCCATGACCTTGATCCAGTTGGCGCCGGCCTTTAACTGCTCTCTGGCTGCTCTTCTGCAGTCGTCGGGACCGTCAGCCTCACGGCCGGAGTCGTGGCCGTGTCCTCCGGTCATACAGATACAGCGGCATGCAGTCTGCATTTCCGGAGCCAGGATCTCGCCCTTTAACTGGGCGTCGTGGAGGTCCACATCAATATATTTGGGCGCGCCTGCGTCACGGATGTAGGTCACGCCGGAATTTAACAGTGTTTTTAAATTCTTAAGGGCCCGGATGGTGACAGCGGCGTCAGAAATGGTTTCCTTTGCGCCGGTCCCGGCATCGGAGCACATATGTACATGGCAGTTGAAAAGCCCGGGGAGCACGGTCCTTCCGCCCAGATCGACAACCTTTGCGCCATCGGGAGCAGCGATACTGGTTCCTACCTCTTTGATCATGCCGTTTTCCACCAGGATGCTGCCGCCGGTGAGGACGGTCTGGCCGATCACATCCACGAGATTTCCGTTGGTAAATAATGTGGTCATAAGATTCCTCCTAAATCAGATATATTTTCCAGAATAAAAAGTCTATCTATATTATATCAGTAATTTGAGATATGACAATAAAATTGTGGAGAAAATTGCGCCAGATCTAAAAAAACCATAAAAGACTCTGCCAGGTCCTTGTGAAAATGGGGAGAAGATGGTACAATGGTATCGTTGGCGCGCGCCGGCTTCTGTGTATACCGCAGAGGTCCGGGTACGCAGAATCCGCCGGAGGGGAAGCACAGCCTCCCGGCGCAGAAAACAGACAGGAAAAGGATCATGGAGGGGAATGGATCATGGATATGACAGGAATGAAGCATGAGATCGAGGCGCTTGCAGAGGCCCACAGAGAAGAATTTGAGGCGGTGAGCGCATGTATTTTTGAACATCCGGAGCTGGCGTTCCAGGAAAAGACGGCACAGAATGAATTATGCAGCCTTCTGGAACGCCACGGCTTTTCTGTAAAACGGGGAGCAGGTTCCCTGGATACGGCCTTTGTGGCGGAATATAACAGCGGAAAGCCGGGAATGACCTTTGCATTTTTATGTGAGTACGATGCCCTTCCCGAGCTGGGCCACGCCTGCGGCCATAACCTCATCGGCACCAGCGGAGCCGGAGCCGGAGTGGTTTTAAAGGAGATCATGGAAAAATACGGCATCGGCGGAACGCTGAAGGTATTCGGTACCCCGGCGGAGGAAAACGGCAGCGGGAAGATCACCATGCTGGACGAGGGGATCTTTGAAGGCGTGGATATGTCCCTGATCATGCATCCCAGCGATCTGTCCATGGCCGATGATATTTCCTTTGCGGCTGTGAACAAGGTGTATACCTTCAAGGGAAAACCGGCCCATACAGCAGCCTGTCCCTGGGTGGGAGCCAGCGCTTTAAACGGTGTGATGCAGATGTTCCATGCCGTTGATTCCCAGAGGCTCCATTTTAAAGACTACACAAGGGTACACGGCATCGTCCTGGAGGGCGGTACGGCTGTGAACATCGTTCCCGAGCGGGCTGTATGCAAGTTCAATATCCGTGCTCTGGATTCGGAGTATTTAAAGGAAGTGATCGCTGTCATCGACCGGTGCGCCCAGGGTGCGGCCATGTGCGCCGGAGTGGAGGTGGAGATCTCCCAGGACGGCTACCTGATCGAGGATGTGAGAAACGACCGGAGACTGGTGGAGGCTGTGGAGAAGAACATGGACCTCATCGGCGAGCACCACATCCCCAGGGATCTGACCCAGGGGATCGGCTCCACGGACGTGGGCAACGTGACCCACGCCATGCCTGCGGCCCAGTTTTATATCGGTGTCGGCGAGGGGCTGGGGACCCATACGGCTCCCTTTGCAGAGGCTTCCGGCGGCCCGGCAGGAAAACGGGCGCTTCTGGCGGCTGTGAAGGTACTGGCTATGACAGGACTGGATATGATGGCAGAATAGGCTGGATCCGCGTCCAGCTGTCCGGAATCCCCATGGATTTCCGGATATCCGTAAGGCAGATGGCTGAAAGGGCAGAGAAGGCCCAGCCGTCTGCCTTTTTCATGCATGGAAGAGGGGGATTATCCTGCATCAACGGGCGATTCTCCATCCTCCCAGAACCTCTGCACCTTTTTAAGCCGTTCTGCCTGTTTTTTCTCTTCTCCCGCCTCGCCAGGAATGTAGTACCGGGTTCCCTTTAAGGATTCGGGCAGACATTCCATGCGGGCGAGCTTTTCCTTCGTGTCGTGGGCGTAGACGTAGCCCTTCCCGTAATCCAGCTCCTTCATAAGCCCGGTGGGCGCGTTGCGGATCACCAGGGGGACCGGCTCGGACAGCATGTTCAGGGCGTCCTTTTTGGCGTGCTCATAGGCCATGTAAACAGAATTGGACCTGGGCGCCAGGGACAGATAGACCACGGCGTGGGTCAGGTGGATATTGCATTCCGGCATTCCCAGGAAGTGGCAGGCCTGGTAGACGGAGACCGCCAGAGTAAGGGCGTTATTATCGGCCAGTCCGATGTCCTCGGTGGCAAACCGGATCAGCCGCCGGGCGATGTACAGGGGGGCTTCCCCGGCCTCCAGCATCCGGGCCAGCCAGTAGACAGCTGCATCGGGATCGCTGTTTCGCATGGATTTATGGAGGGCGGAGATCAGATTATAATGCTCTTCACCATTCTTATCATATAGAAGGGATTTTTTGCTGATGCACTGCTCCAGGATATCCCGGGTCACAATGGTCTTTTCTGGTGTGATGGTCCCGTTGGTCACGGCCATTTCCAGCACGTTTAAAGCCGTCCGGGCGTCTCCATTGGCAAATGCCGCGATGGCGGCGATCAGCTCCTCTCCGATCTCCACATTCAGATAGCCGAGGCCCCTGGAGCTTTTTAACGCATGGTGGAGGAGCTCCGTTAAGTCGTCGGTGGAAAGAGGCTGGAGGACGAAAACGCGGCATCGGGATAAAAGAGCTGCGTTGATCTCAAAGGACGGGTTTTCCGTGGTGGCTCCGATGAGGATGATGCTGCCCTTTTCCACATAAGGAAGAAATGCGTCCTGCTGGGCCTTATTGAAGCGGTGGATCTCGCCCACAAATACCAGAGTCCGCAGCCCGGACCGGCGGCTCAGCTCCGCCCGTGCCATGACCTCCTTGATCTCTTTAATGCCACTGGTAACGGCGCTGAAATTCACAAAGTCGGCATTGGTCTTTTTGGCAATGATACTGGCCAGGGTGGTCTTCCCGACGCCGGGAGGCCCCCAGAAGATCATGGAAGGGATCTGGTCCTGGTCGATGAGCTGGCGCAGGAGCTTCCCCTTTCCCAGCAGGTGCTTCTGGCCCACAAAGGTCTCCAGGGATTCCGGACGCAGCCGGCTGGCCAGAGGGGACATGGTCTCTTTGTAATCAAACATGGATAACTGTTCCATCATACTGCTCACCATCCTGTGTGTTTTACCGGCTCCGTTCCGGAGCATGGCTGTACCGCCGGCTCCGGATCGTTCCAGAGTCCGTGTGAAAGCTTTCTGATATCAGTGTAGCACGACGGGCCCTCCGCTGCAAGCGCCTTTGGGACGCAGGAGAGGAGGGCCCGTCTATATGATCCGGGATCCGGAAAACTGTGTGCCAGACTTTATTCAGCGCTGGACGCGGATGCTTTGCCGGAGCGGTTCAGACAGATCATAATGGCTGCCAGAGCGAGCACCATGCTGGCTACACAGGCAGGCCAGATGATCGTATAGTCGCCGGTAAGATCGAACAGAAGGGATACCAGGACTGTTCCGATCACGCCGCCGAAACGGTTTACAGATAAAACGATGCCGTAGATGGGGCCGTAATCGCGGTTTCCGAAGATCTTGCTTGTTAAAAGTGTCGGAAGCACGGAGGTGATTCCGGAGCCCAGTCCCCAGAAAAGGATGATCCCGTAAAGGAAGATTCTGTTTTTGGCCAGGACAAAGCAGATGAAGGCCAGGATGCCTACGATACAGATATAGGCGCTTCCTGTTTTTTCTCCGAATTTATCGATCACAGAGCCTAGGATCAGCTTTCCTGCAATCGCTACGGCGCTGTATGCAGCAACGACTCTTGCGGCCACAGCGCTGCCGTATCCGATATCAGTCAGATAGGCCGGGATCTGGAGCGCCGCGCCTGTGGCAAAGACCATGCCAAATACGGCCAGAAGGAAGAGGTACAGCAGAGGGCTTTTCTTTGCCTCGGCAAAGGTCATGCCTGTAAGGGCCGCCTGTTTCTGGGCAGGAGCTCCGGCGGCCTGTGCTGCCGCACCATCCTCCATGCCGTAGGGAAGCCGTCCCTTGGTCTTGGGCATACCGATGATCAGCAGAGTGCAGGGAACCATGACGATCAGCATTAATGCGCCGATGAGCTGGTCGGAGGTCCTCCAGCCATAGGTGGATATGATCCGCTCTACCACCGGGGAAAAGATCACGCTTCCTGTGCTGATCCCCAGGGAGGCGATGCTGATGGCCAGGCCACGCTTTTTACGGAACCAGGCAGTCAGAAGGATGGAGATGGGGAGCACACTGTTTCCGGTGAAAAATACGCCCTTTACAGCGGCCAGGATCAGGATGCCCCATACGTTCGGCATGAAGCTGCGGCCGATGGTGCAGAGAGCCGTCATGACGGTACATAATAACAGGACATTGCGGGCGTTGTGCTGCTTGTAGATCTTTCCCCAGAAGGGAGCTGTCACCACTGCACCGACGGACATGACTACACTCTGCAGGGATAAAAGGGTACGCGGTACGCCAAGGTCCTGGGCCATGGGTACCATGTACAGAGAGGCGATCTGCATCACCATAACATGAACGGTCATGTTGAGAAGGAAGCAGGCTGCCAGGATATACCAGGCATAATGGATCTTGCTGTTTTTGTTTTCCATAAGATGATCTCCTCCTTACTGATTGTTTTCCAGCCACTGGGCTGCGGCCTGGGCGTAGGCTGCGGCTCCCACGGGAAGACATTTTTCGTTGAACTGTACCTTTGCGTGATGCTGTCCGTATATAGCGTCGGGGCCTATGCTGGCTCCCAGGACCACAAAGGATGTGGGAACCTTATCGGCTACGAAGCTGAAATCCTCGGCTCCCGGGAATTTCTTTGCCAGGTAACGTACCTGCTGGGGAGGGAAGATCTGGGTCAGGGAGTCACGCACCTGTGATGCCACGGTCTCGTCGCAGACCATGGGGATCGCATAGCGGGAGGCAAATTCCACCTCGGCCGTGCCGCGGAAGGCTTTTGCAATGTTTTCGCAGATTTCTGGGATCCTTTTCCGGAGCATATCCCGCACCTCTCCATTGAAGGTGCGGATGGTGCCTTTCATCACAGCCTCACTGGGGATCGCATTGTTGACTGTTCCCGCATGAAGACTGCCGACAGTGACCACACCGATCTCACCGGCCTCCAGCTCTCTCGCCTGGAGCTGCTGAAGCGCCGTATGGATGTGGCAGATGATGGCGATGGGATCGATGCCCTCATATGGACGGCTTCCGTGACAGCCCTTTCCGTGGACGGTGATGGTAAAGGAGTCGCTGGATGCAGAGGTGGGACCATGGAACACGATCAGCGCGCCGCAGGGGACCATGGAATTCACATGGATGCCCATGGCTGCGTCTACCTGCGGGTTTTCCAGGATCCCGTCATCCAGCATGGCCCTTGCTCCCATGAGAACTTCTTCACCGGGCTGGAACATGAATTTAACAGTTCCCTTTAGCTGGGCCTCGTTTTCCTTTAAGAGCTTTGCTGCCCCGAGCAGCATGGCTGTGTGGAGATCGTGGCCGCAGCAGTGGGCAGCTCCGGGATTCTGGGAGGCGAAGGGCAGTCCGCTTTCCTCATTAATGGGAAGGGCGTCCATGTCGCCGCGGAGAAGGATGGTCTTTCCCGGTCTCCCCACGGTGGCTGTAACGCCGGTGCCGCCAATATATCTGGGCTCATAGCCAAGCTGTACCAGCTGATCGAACACATACTTTGATGTTTTAGGGACATCCATTCCGATTTCTGGGTTCTGGTGGATGGTCCGGCGGGTCTTAACAAGCTCCGGGGCCAGCTCCCTGGCTCTTTCAAAATAATTATCCATACAATTCCTCCTGGCATTAATTCAATAGTTTAAAAATAATTATAAGAAATATTTAATAAATGTCAATAGTGTAAACACAGTAAATATCAACAATATTCACAATTATTTTTTGTATAATTTATTAAATAGAAAAAAGAGGATCATTCTTGCCCTTTTTCTGGGGGTCTGATATAATCGTTCGCAGAAGGAGGCGTTTAGATGGCATTTCAAGTGGCACTGCTTTCATCAGAGGAGCATTGTGAGTATATAAGATCTGTTGCAGAAAGGCTGGAACTTCCGTTTGAGCTGGATTATAAGGCGTATGACCGGACACGGGAGCTTCCGGCATTTTTTTCTTCCATAGAGGACCGGTACGATGCGTTCTGTACCACGGGAGCGTTTTCCCGGCTGATACTGAAGCGGACCCATCCGGAATGTACGAAGCCGGTGGCATGTATTTCCGAGTCGGTGGCGGAGTTTTACAGGATCCTTCTGAGTATCCTTTATAAAAACAGGGACTGCGATATGTCCCGTATCCTGTTCGATCACTCTCTCTGGCTTCCGGAAAAGCAGAGGATCACTGCTCTGGATTATATGGAGGGACTGGCTGAATTTGACGAGAGGAGCAGGAGGGAGGCCATGGAACGGGTCAGCCTGGAGCAGCTTCTGGATGCGGAGAGCCTGATCACAGACCGGGCTATGGAGCTGCGGAGACAGGGGCTTCTGGATCTGGTGGTCTGCCGCCACAGCCACGCATACCAGGCCATGAAGCGGGCCGGGATCCCCTGTGTGTTCGCATATCCAACAGCGGGAAATATCTCAGAGACGTTGCGCCATCTGGGGGATGAACTGAATCTGATCCGCATGGGCGAGAATCTCCCGGGAGTGATCCTGTTATCCAGTCCGGCCCTGGCAGCCACGGGGCCCGAGGATGTGACGGCAGAAAGTATTGCCCTGCAGCGGTGCCTTCTGGATTTTGACCAGGAAAACACCGCCGGGATGCTTATTAAAAAGTCGGCGGCGGGCTTTGAGCTTTATTCTACCCGTCATACCATGCAGAGGCTGACCCAGGGGTTTGGCCAGTGCATCCTGGGAAAATATATCCTGG
>NZ_JAXXBR010000035.1:0-23707 GCF_037242085.1 Alitiscatomonas sp.
ATTGGGAACATGATCAAGGAACCGGCGGTCAGTGCCAGCAGACGGATGAAGTACTGCGGGATCGTGAATTTCCAGAATTCCCTGATGTTGTAGTCGCCGACACCCATGACCATAGCAGGCATTCCATCGATGGGAAGGAAGTGTCCGCACCAGCCGGATACGACAATGGCGCAGGCAGCGGCTGTGGGATCCAGGCCAAGGCTTGTGCAGGTGGCGATGGCCAGAGGAGCGAATACATAAACGGTACCGATGGTGGAACCGGTCATAGTGGCCAGAACACTGGTCAGGATGCAGAAAACGAAGATCATGATAAACGGATTGATGCTTCCGCCCAGCATACCTGCCACAGTGGAACCCACCAGATCAGTAAGTCCGGTGCTTCCCAGGGCATCTGCCACGCCGATGACACCGGCGGACATGAGGATGATGGGAGCGCTGATGGCATCGCGGATCTCCTTAAAGTCCATGACTCCGGCCACCAGGATAGCACCTACGGAGAGACCGGCAATGGCGTAGCCTGCATCTCCGATCTTTCCCTGGAGGATCATGCCCACAACGGCCACTACAAAGGCAATGTAAGTTACCTGTTCCTTCCATTTGGGAAGCGTGCTGACGGAGGTTCCCTGGGCTTTGGCTTCCTCAGTGGCAGCAGCGATGGGATGATCCGGAAGGAATTTATACTGGATCAGGCAGTTGGCTAAAAATCCCATGGAAAGGAAGAAGTTTACAACTGCGAATTTTGCTATGGAAACGTCGGCAGCCACTCCGGCACTGCCTAAGACGGCCAGGACGATGCCGTACTGTAAAGCCGTGTTAAAGGGGATCAGCGGATGGTTCGCCGCAAAGCCGGCGGTCATGATGATCTTGGACGGCGGCAGCTTTTTGCTGTATGGCAGCGTGGATAAGAGTCCGATGACCATTACATAGTAGGCGGTGGAGCCGGTGCCGAACAGGCTGCAGCCTAACATAACTACCAGGATCATCATGATATAGGCCTTAATACCGCCCTTATTGGCCATGTTGAACATGGTCTCCTTGAATCTGGCGATGAAGCTGGTTTTCTGGAGAGCTGCAATGATGGCCATGAATTCTGCCAGCATGATGATGGTGGCGTTGGAGAAGCCGGCGAAGGCGGCCTTGATATCGGCGATACCGAATACCACCAGCAGAAGACAGGCTAGAAGCGGCGGCGCGCCGAAGGGGAGCTTGTCCTGCATGATCAGGATGACCATGAGGGCAGTGATCGCTAACGCGATGATCATTTGGGTTGTCATAGTATTTTCCCTCCTACAATTCCTCTGGCCGTGTTTCATATGGGATGATGCATATTGCACAACCATATCGGGCCTTTTGTTGTTTTTAGTATACAATATGACAGGGAGGGAGACAATCGGCGAAGGTATCTTATACGTTGCAATTAGAAACGTTTTGGAAAAAATATGGAAAATGTTGAAAAAAATATGTTGAAAAGTGAAACGTAAGTATGAAAAATGTATAAAATGTTTCAAATAAGAACACATGTCCAATGGAGAAGTGTCCGTAATTGGTACAAAAATCTCCCGGAGCACAGTATTTTGGATCTGCGCTCCGGGAGATTTTAGCGAAAGAAACGGAAGACTACCGGCCGGCGTTCCCGGACCGGCCTTTTGCCATGCGGACGGCATAGTCGATGGCGTTTACCAGGCTCAGCTCGTTGCTGGTGCCCTTTCCGGCCAGGGCGAAGCCGGTGCCGTGATCCACGCTGGTGCGGATGATCGGAAGTCCCAGGGTCACGTTGACTCCTTCCACGGCCTTCCAGGCCTGTTTGTCACGGTCATAGACAAAGCCCACAGTCTTTAAGGGGATATGGCCCTGGTCATGGTACATGCATACTACGATATCGTACCAGCCTCCCAGAGCCTCAGAGAATACGCTGTCCGGCGGAATGGGGCCGATGGCGTGGATGCCTTCGGCCTGGGCCGCCTCCACAGCAGGACGGATCTCCTGGATCTCTTCAGTGCCGAAAAGGCCGTTTTCTCCGCAGTGGGGGTTCAGGCCGGCCACTGCCACCTTCGGATCCCCGATGCCCATATCCCGGCAGGCCTGATGGGCGATCTCGATCACTTCCAGGACCCGGGCTTTTTTCACCCGCTCGCAGGCTTCCCGCAGGGAAACGTGGGTGGAAACATGGACCACACGGAGATCGTGATGGGCCAGCATCATGGTATATTTTTTCGTGTCTGTATAGGCGGCATAGATCTCCGTATGGCCGTCGAAATGGGTATGGCCGTCGGAACGCTCCCCATGGTAAAATTCCAGGGCTTTGTTCATGGCCTCCTTATTGAGGGCGTTGGTACAGGTGGCGTCCACCTGCCCCTCCATGGCCAGCTTAATGACCTTTCTCACGCACTGGAACGCCGCGTTGCCGCCTTCTATGCTGACCTTTCCTATCTCAAAGGCGTTCACGTCGGAGATCAGCTCCAGATGGAGCACATCGATGGTCCCCGGTGTGAACAGGGCGTCGGACACGGCTTCACACCGGTGGATCCGGATATCGGGACGGCCCACGAACCGGGCCGCCTGTTCAAGCATTTTCGCGTCGCCCACAACGATGGGGCGGCAGCGGTCATATAAGTCCTCATGGGCCAGGGCCTTGACGGTGATCTCCGGTCCGTTTCCGGCCGGGTCGCCCATGGTAATTCCTACGATCGGCTTTTCGTTCATGGCCGTACCTCCTGATTAATGCATTCCCTTTGCTTCGTTTTCAGCCAGGACCTTCTTAAGAGCCTGGATGCCCTCCTCCGGAACCTGGTTAAAGGGAGCACGGCAGGGGCCTACGTTGTAGCCCAGGAGACGGGTGGCTGTCTTTACGATGGTATTGGGATTTCCATATTTAAAGCAGGCGCGGAAACTCTGGATGCTTTCGTTGGCCTTTTTGGCTTCCTCGATCTTTCCTTCCGCGAACAGGTTGTAGATGGAGGCCATGGTGTGGGGATATACGTTGGCGCAGCCTGCGATACCGCCGGTGCCGCCTGCTAAAAGGGTCCAGATGATCAGCTGGTCATTGCCGGACAGGGTATAGAACTTTCCGTTCTGCTTCTGGTTCCCGGCATCGATGTAGCCTAAGATATTGGTGAAGTTTCCGCTGGAATCCTTGGCACCGATGATGTTCTCGATCTGCGCCAGGCGGGCAACAGTGGCAGGAGCCAGGGCGTTGCCGGTACGGGCCGGGATGTTGTAAAGCACAATGGGCATGTCCACAGCGGCGGCAACGGCCTTGTAGTGCTCATAAAGCTCGTTCTGGCTGGC
Organism: Alitiscatomonas sp.; assembly: GCF_037242085.1. Taxonomy (NCBI): domain Bacteria; kingdom Bacillati; phylum Bacillota; class Clostridia; order Lachnospirales; family Lachnospiraceae; genus Alitiscatomonas; species Alitiscatomonas sp. Next base: position 3,289 of record NZ_JAXXBR010000035.1, read on the forward strand.
AGCGGCAAAGCTGGGAGTGATGATGGAGAGCACGTCCGCTCCGGCTGCCTGGGCCATTTTGCTCTGCTCGATGGTCTCCTTTGTGGAGATGCAGCCGGTTCCTGCGTAAACCGGTACACGGCCGTTGCACTGCTCGATGACAGTCTCCAGTACAAGCTGCTTTTCCTTTGCGTTTAAAATGTAGCCCTCACCGTTGGTCCCGAAGGGGAACAGGGCGTGGACGCCGCCCTCGATCATACGGTCTACCTGGCGGCGCAGCTCCTCTACGTTGATGGACTCGTCGTCATGCATGGGAGTTAAGATCGGCGGGATGATGCCTTTCAGTTCAATGGCTTTCATGATAAAACCTCCTATATAAATTTTTTGAAATATATATCCATTACAGAATTTCCTTATAGAGAGCCCGGGCATCCTCCGGAGTCACGGTCCGGGGATTGTTTACCAGCAGTCTCTGGACCTCCATGCCGGAGCTTACAAGAGCCTCCAGGTCTTCCTCTGGAACGCCGAATTCCTTTAGGCTGGATGGAATGTCCAGATGCTTTACGATCTCCTCCAGACGGCGGATGATCCAGGCAGATTTTTCCTCTGCGGTTTTACACGTTCTCTCTGTGTCGTGGCAGCAGCGGTCATAGGCGGCGGCCAGGCGCTCCCGGCAGGCAGGCTCGTTGAAGCGCATCACCGGAGCCAGAAGGATCGCATTGGATACGCCGTGGGCGATGTGGTATTTTCCGCCCAGGGGATAGCTTAAGGCATGGACGGCGGTGGTGCCGCTGGCTGTGATGGCAAGGCCGCCGTAGTAGGCTGCGATCTGCATCCGGTTTTTCTCTTCCATGGCCTCGGGATCGTCGCAGGCCTTTTCGATGTTGTTGAGGATCAGATCCAGGCCCTCCAGGGCATATAGGTCGCTGAAGGGGTTGGCCTTGTTGCTGGTAAAGCATTCGATGCAGTGGGCCAGGGCGTCCACTCCTGTGGCTGCGGCGATCTTACGCGGCAGGTTCTTGATCATCCTGGCGTCCAGGATCACATAGTCGGCGATCATGTTTTCATTGACGATGCCCACCTTCAGCTCCTTTTCCGGCACAGCTACGATGGCGTTGGGCGTTACCTCGGCTCCGGTCCCGGCTGTGGTGGGGATCAGGATGATGGGGACACATTTTTTTGCCCGGCCCGGCTGGTCCAGAAGCTCCTTTACGCCGTATTCGTCGGTGACCAGGATGCTGGCGAGCTTGGCCGCGTCCATGACGCTGCCGCCGCCGCAGGCTACAATGAGATCCGCTCCGCTGGCCTTGAATTCATCCACCAGCTTCTGGACCGCCATGTAGCTGGGCTCTGCCGGAAGATCGTCCAAAACGTAATAGTCTGCTCCGGCGGCTTTTACTGCCTCCTCCGGAAGAGAGAACAGGCCGGCGGCCTCGATGCCCTTGTCAGTGAACATGGCGACGCGCTTTGCGCCGGTGCTTTTAATGATGGCCGTGATATGGTCCATGGCGTTTTCCCCGCCGTAAACGGCATGGGGCATTTTCAGATTATACGTGGTAAGCATGATAACATCTCCTTTATTTTAAAGCGGCTGTGGGGTTATAAAGTCCCACCCGTTCTCTTTTTTCACCCATGACATCCTTTTCCGTGAAGCGGACGTATTTTACACCCAGACGGGTCCTGGCGGCGTATACCAGGTGGAGCATGCCGTCCCTGGTTTGCATTAAGAAAGGATATTCATACTGGCGGTTGTTGGTCCTGTTCTCCTCGCCCATGAAGCCTTCGCCCCGTTCCATATGACGGATCATGGGGAAGGTCCTTCCTCCGTCCTCGGAGAGAGCCACAGCCACAGGGCAGCGAAGGCCCGGCCATGCGGCTTTTCCTGGATGGGGCTCCGGCGTGCAGGTGGGGTTGTATGCGATGGCGATGCGGCCGCTGGAAAGCTTAATGGCACTGATGCTGGAGTTATTATTGGGAAGGGGAGTGGGCTCCGGCGCAGACCAGGTTTCGCCATAGTCGAAGGATTCGCTGCGGTGGATCCGGTATGCTTCCCGGTTGCGCATAAATGCGGCCAGATGGCCCGGCTCCAGCTCCACCACATTGGCGTGTACATGGCCCCGGCTTTCCGGCATCATGACCATGCGCCAGGTCTTTCCTTCATCGTCCGAGATCCGGAAGGCGGTGGGGTCGCCGGAAAGCCCGTCGGCAGAGTCGGTGCACAGCCAGTTGGAAAAGATCCACCGGCCATTGGACAATACCTGGATGGGCTGGCGGCAGAAGGTTCCCTCCTGGGGAAATACGGTTTCATAAGGCTCCCAGGTCTTTCCTCCATCGAAGCTCTTCTGGCAGCGGACCACGGAGGTGAACTGCATGTTGTCCTTTCCCTCCTGGCGGTCCAGCTGGGCGGTGTACATGGCCCAGACCGCTCCGTCGGGGCCGTTGAACAGGGAGGGATTCTGTTCGCTCCGTTCCGGGTCCCCGGAGATATCTGCCGGAGGCAGCCATTTTCCACTGCCAGCAGGAAGAAGGGAGCAGATGATGTGGATGTCGGCGCTTCCTTCATAGGTGCCTGCGAACCAGCAGCACAGAAGGCTGCCGTCGGGAAGCTCTGTCATGGCGGGAGCATGGGCGGTTGGGTAGCCGCCGGTGGGGAGAAGGGCCTCCAGGGTGCCCATCTCTTCATTCTCATAGATTGTTCCGTCCCAGGTCAGTCCGGGAAGCTTGGGATAAGTCATGGTCATTCCTCCAGATCTTTGGTGGTATAGGTTTATGGTGAGCCGCAGATGCCGGGCTTCAGTGCGGCGGGGGTCAGCAGAGACGGTCTGCCAGCTCCAAAAGGAGCTCTCTGTTTCCGAAACCGCCGGATTTGGTGATCACATGGCGGGTGCACCCCTTATAGGTAAAGCGGGCCAGGACCACACCGCGCTCCAGCTCGCATGCTGGCTCCAGTTCCCGGACGCCCACGGAGTTCATGCACTGCAAAAGGGTATCTCCGCCAGTCAGCAGCAGAGTACCCAGGGCAGGGCTGGTAAAAAGACTGCCCACCAGTTCCCCCAGGGCACCGGCGATACGGATCCTTAATTCCTCCAGGCTCAGGCCCAGCTCCTTTGCGTATGCGGCGGTGGGACCGTTTCCTCCAGAATCGTTGGTTTCGATGATGCAGCGGGGATGCTCCGCCAGCATGGCTTCAATGGCCGGGAGCGATGCCTGTCCAGCGTCAGTTTTCCAGTAGCCGGGAGAAAGCTTCTGCTCCGGTGTCAGCCGCAGCCTGGCAAAGCCGGACTGCTCAGCCGCATCCAGCTGGGCCAGGGTAATGGGATTGACGCTGCCGCAGACCACCAGAAGCCGGGGATCCAGCCGGGGAAGCGGGCAGGGGGTTCCTGTGTCCAGGCCCAGAAGCCTTGGAAGTGCGGCGGCGAAGCCGGCGCAGCCGGCCATGACCGGAACAGGTCCGGTCTGGAACAGAGCCCTTCCCGTTTCCATAAGGTCCTCCGGCGTTTCCGCGTCAAAGACCAGGATCCCCTTCTGATCCGTGTATCCGGGAATGCTTCCGGCAAAGGCCGCCGGCAGGCTCGTGGCCGGAGTGCCGGTCTGCCCGGCGATCAGCTCCGTGACCACAGAGCTTTGGACTGGTTCAAAGGGATCCCTTCCAAAGGGGCTTTCGGTCACAGGGATGCCGTCCACGTAGTGGATGCCGCCGCGGGTGATCCGGCCGGTCTGGGGAAAGGCGGGAAAAAACGGGAGCCGTTCTTCCCCGGAGGCCTCCAGGACCGCCGCCAGCTCAGCTCCGATGTTGCCCCGGAGCGCTGAATCCGTTTTTTTATAGATATACGGGATCCCGGCTTTTCTGGCCCGCACGGCCAGCCGCAAAACGACTGAGCGGGCTTCTCCGGCCGGAAGATGGCGGGTCTCCGTATCTACCACCAGGACCTGGGCCCTGTCTCCGGAAAGGTCTGTTTCCGGGTCCACGACTACTTTTGTGGAGATCCCGCAGGCGGCAAACTGTACGCCCGTGTCCAGGGCTCCCGTAAAATCATCTGCAATAATCAAAAGAAAGGTCATGGCCCTTCTCCTTCCTGCTGTTTTGTTCATATTGCTATTATGGCGGATTAAAAACGACTTTGCATTGAAAAAAAGCAACAAAAAAGTTTCAATTTTAAACACAAAAGAAAAAAGAATAGAAAAAAACAAAATAGTGTTTCAATTAGTAACATAAGGAGGGAATGCCGGGATGACAGGAAAGAAATGATCAGAAAGGCTGGCGAACATGCTGTCCACATGTTACAATATAGAACAGAAATACAGATCAGGAGGCAGGATATGGTAAATGCACGGATAAAGATCCTGGGGATCGCCCCCTATGAAGGAATGCGTACCGTAATGGAACGGGCGGCCCAGGCATACCCGGAGATCCAGCTGGATATCCACACGGGAGATCTGGAGGAGGGAGTGGCCATTGTGGAGTCCATGGCCCCCAATTCCTATGACTGTATCATTTCCAGAGGAGGGACTGCGGAAATGATCCGCCAGGTGACGGACCTTCCGGTGGTGGAGATACAGCTATCGGTTTATGACGTTTTAAGCGCCATGAAGCTGGCGGAAAATTATTCCAGACGGTACGCCATCGTGGGCTTTGCCAGCATCACGGAGACAGCCCATACCCTGTGCGACCTGCTGGGCAGCCGGCTGGATATCTTGACGGTGCGCAGCGCCGAGGAGGTGCCGGAGGTCCTGGGACGACTGAAGGAGGAGGGGTACCAGATGGTGGTCTGCGATATGGTGACCCACACGGCGGCCAGGCGGATGGGGCTGGACGCATTCCTCATTACCTCCGGCGTGGAGAGCCTTCATTCGGCCATCGACCAGGCCATCAGCATCAGCCTGTGGTTTGGGCGGCTCCGCCAGGAAAATATGTTTTTGCGCAGCATCACCCAGGATGAAAACGGCCGGGTGGTGGTCATGGAAGGCGGCGGCTCTGTATTTTACAGCAGCCATGCGGAGCCGTCCCAGGAGCTTTCGCGGATCCTGAGGCAGAAGCTTAAGGAGGTTCCTCCGGCAGGTTCCCTGAAATTCTACCACACAGAGCAGAATCAGCTCTACCGGATCACCGGCCAGACGCTCCTTATGGACGGGGAACGGTACGTCCTGTACTACTGCGTTCCATCCCGGATCCCTTTGCATTCCAATTGGGGAAAGGGCGTGCGCTCCATGAACCGGGGAGAATGTGAGTACCTGTTTACTACCAGCTTTTACAGTGTCAGCGGGGCCATGGGTATTCTGGACCGGAAGGTGCGGACCATGGCTGCGGCGCGCCAGCCGGTGATGATCTGCGGGGAGGAGGGGACTGGAAAGGAGCAGATCGCCCGGTTCCTGTATCTCAACAGCCCCCTGTCCCACAAGCCCTTTGTGACGGTGAACTGCGAGCTGATGAATGAAAAAAGCTGGGATTTCCTGTTCAATAACGACAATTCCCCGCTGAACGGGGCCGGGAACACGGTGTATTTCCAGAATCTGGAGGCGGTGACAGAAGAGAGGGGAATGGAACTCCTGGCTCTGATCCAGGAGACAGGTCTGGCCAGGCGGGTGCGGCTGATCTTTTCGTCGGCCTGCGGGGAAGCGGCGCAGGAACTGGTACGGAGATTTACTGCCAGGCTGGGCTGCCTGCTTCTGAACCTTCCGTCCTTAAGGAGCCGCTCGGATGAGATCCCGTCTTTGGCGAGCCTGTATCTCAGCAGCCTAAAGCTGGAGCTGGGAAAACAGATCTCCGGTTTTGAGCCCAGGGCCATCGAGATGCTGAGAGAGTATGACTGGCCAGGGAATTATACCCAGTTTAAGCATGTGCTCCAGACGCTGGCCACCATGACAGAATCCACCTATATCCGCGGCAGCGCCGTGGCAGAACTTCTGGCCGGGATGCGGTCCGGGAGAAAACGGCTGCCCCAGGGAAGGAGCACCGGGCCAGGGACTGTCGGAATGGCCGGGATGACACTGGAGGAGATCATCCGGGAGGCGGTGGAGCAGGCAGTGGCCGCCAACGGGGGAAACAGGGCCCAGGCGGCCCGGCAGCTGGGAATCAGCCGGACCACCCTGTGGCGGTATATGAATAAAGAAGGGGCGGGCCCTGGAGCGGAGTAGGGCGGCTTTATTTCTGTGCCTGGTAAACGGCCCGCTCGCCGCCGATGTATTTGAGCCGTGTCCTGGCGCAGACCACATGGGCGGAGCCGATGGAGCTTATTTCGGTGCGCACCGGAACGGCCACAGGGCGCAGGTGCATGCCGATGAGGGTGTCGCCGATGTCAATGCCTGCGTGGGCCTGGATCCGCTCCACGGCGCAGGGGGAGGCAAATCCATTCCAGGCGGCGGTGGAGAAGGAGCCGCCGGCCTTCAGCTGGGGCTTTACATTGACCATTTCCAGGCCGTATTTCAATGCGGCCTCTTCTTCGATGATAATGGCGCGGTTCAAGTGCTCGCAGCACTGGGCAGCCAGGTAGAGGCCGTGCTTTCTCGTTGCCTTATAGAGGGCGTTGAATACGGCTTCTCCAACCTCCTTGCTGGAATAGCAGCCGATGGCATGGGCTGCGATCTCGCTGGAGGAGCAGCCCACCACCAGGATCTGTCCCTCCTTCATTTTTGCAGCTGCGATCAGTTCTTCGGCCACGGAAGCGGCCTGTTCCTGGATCAGATCCAGATCTACATCCACAGATTTTGCAATATCAGTTGCACTCATAAAAACACCTCGGTTTCATTCAGTTTATCTTCTTACTCAAAGTGGTAGGCATCCAGGAGCCTGGTCTTCATATGCCACAGCTCGTTGGAAAGATCCACATGGACCTCATGGGGGTTTACCAGACGCTTTGTCTCATCCCACAGGGTATCCAGCTCCTTTTTGCAGTATTCCCGGATCTCCATGACCTTGGGAGAATGGTATACGCAGACCCCATCCTTGAATATGGGGACCATGATCTCCTTCATAGTGTAGGTTCCCGGAGCCAGCAGCGTCTTTTTCCAGGTTGCCACAGGATCGAACAGAAGCAGGGAGTTATTTTCGTCATAGGTCTCGCCCACCAGGCAGATCAGGTCGGCGATGATCTTATGGCTGTCCCGGCTGTAGATCCTGTAAATAGTCTTATTGCCGGGATTGGTGATCTTTTCCTCATTTTCAGAGAGCTTGATCTTGGGGATGAACTTGCCGGTGGCCTTATCCTTGATGGCTGCCAGCTTGTACACACCGCCAAAGGACGGGCAGTCCTTGGAGGTGATCAGGTTGGTGCCGACGCCCCAGGAATTGATGGCAGCTCCCTGGTTTTTAAGGCTGGAGATCAGCCCCTCGTCCAGGTCGTTGGAGGCGGAGATCACCGCATCGGTGAAGCCCTCGGCATCCAGCATTTTTTTTGCCTCCTTGGAGAGGTAGGCCAGGTCGCCGGAGTCCATGCGGATCCCGTAGAAGGTCAGGGGGATCCCGGCTTCCCGCATTTCCTTAAATACCTGGATGGCATGGGGGATCCCGGATTTTAAGGTATCATACGTATCCACTAAGAGGATACAGGCTGACGGATAAAGCTTCGCATAGGTACGGAAAGCAGTAAGCTCATCGGGAAAGCTCATGATCCAGCTGTGGGCGTGGGTCCCCTTCACTGGTACGTCGAACATCTGGCCGCAGAGCACGTTGGAGGTGCCGATACAGCCGGCGATCATGGCCGCCCTGGCTCCGTAGATGCCTGCGTCCGGTCCCTGGGCCCTGCGGAGACCAAATTCCATGACTCCGTCGCCTCCGGCCGCATGGACGATGCGGGAGGTCTTGGTGGCGATGAGGCTCTGGTGGTTGATGATGTTTAAAAGGGCTGTTTCCACCAGCTGGGCCTGCATAATGGGGGCGATGACCTTTACCAGAGGCTCCCTGGGGAAGACCACGGTTCCTTCGGGAACGGCGTAGATATCGCCGGTAAATTTAAAATCAGCCAGATATTCCAGGAAATCCTCTTTAAAGATCCCAGTGGAGCGCAGATAATCGATGTCCTCGGGATCGAAATGGAGATCCTCGATGTATTCGATGACCTGCTCCAGCCCGGCGGCGATGGCAAAGCCGTTGCCGTCGGGATTGTCGCGGTAAAAAGCGTCAAAGATCACAGTTTCATTGGCGTCCTTGGCATAAAAATAACCCTGCATCATGGTCAGCTCATAGAGATCCGTCAGCAGCGTCAGGTTGCGTTTACTCATAATACCTTCTCCTTGTGTACTATCCCATATCGTTGCCGACATTATAGCAATAAAGGAAGGAAAACGCAAATTTTTTGTTAAAAAAATAACAAAAGCCTTGCTTCCAATAAAGCAGTTTATAGGAAGCAAGGACGCAGAAAATTCTTTCCATTCAGCTTAATTTTACCATTTAATTCTGACGTTTTCAACCATTTAAAGGATAGAAACTGCAGATTTGCTGTTTCTTGACTGTAATCTGCCTGGAATGGATGTGTTTTTCTTCCAATAAACTGCTTTATTTGCAGAGGTTCCTTCCATTGGGAGCCCAGCTTCTGGAGAGAACTGGAAATTATTCAGAAAGAAGGTAGAGTGTGTGAGAAACAGGCAAACGATGAAACAGGCAGGAGCGCTTCTGCTCTCTCTGGCCATCATAGGCGGGACGGTGTTCCCGGCCGGTCAGATCCGGGCAGCAGCGGAGACAAAGCAGCCAGAAAACAGCATGAAAGCAGCCACCGTTTCCGATGCGGAGAAAATTCCTGGAACAACAGTCCCGGGGCTTTTATCCAGACGGCCGGAAACGATGGGGAAAAAACGGAGCAGCGGCGGAGAGGTCTATGTTTCCGCTTCCTCCAGCAATGCCCGGTGGGATTCGGGAGCAGGGACTGAGGAGGATCCATATATTTCTCTGGCTTATGCAGTGGACCAGGCAGAGGATGGGGATACTATCTGTCTGATGTCAGATCTTACTGAGACGAAAAGCGCCAGGTTCTGGGATAAGGATCTGACCATTGACGGACAGGGCCATACGGTTTTCCGGGGAGATGGCTTTGAAAAGGCGCAGGACCTGGCCAGAGGCGGTTATCATCCAGCTATGATCGAGGTGGGAGGAACAAGGCCGGGCGAGGCGCAGACCGCGTCCCTGACACTGACGGATATCGTTCTGGACGATGGTGGAAAGACCGAGGGTGTGAACTTTAAACAGGCCTCCACGGATGGAAAGGGAGGAAATGAAAGTCTGGTACAGGACGCCATTGTGGCGACCTATAACGGAACGGCAGAGATCATACTGGCTTCCGGGGCCACCCTTCGGAATTTTGGAGGAATGTCAGCGGTCCGGCTTTCCGGCGGTGACCTGGTGATGGAGGATGGGAGCCAGATCTGTGATGATACAGACGGTGTTGCTGACAGGACGAAGGAGAAGGGGGATTACGGAGCAGCGGGAGCTGTATGGATCCAGGGCGGCAGCTTCCGGATGGAGGCCGGAGCGGAGATCAGCCATATGCGCGGCCGCGCCGTTTACCTGGACGGCGGCAGCGCGGAGATCGGCGGATCGATCTCTGATATACGGTCAGATAAGGACATGTGGCAGGGAGGAGCAGGCGCGGCTGTCCATGTACGGAATGAAGGAACAGCGGTCCTTTCCCAGAGCGGCAGCATTAAGGGGATCGCAGGAGAGAGTGCAGAGCATACGGTCATTGATACAGCCAGCGGAGATTTTGAGGCCGTATCGGGATCAGAGATCTCCGGCTGCCGGGATATCATGGCGGTCAGCGCCAATGACTATGGAAACGATTATGTCCATAAAATGCTGCTCAACGGCCTTATCTCCGATTGTACCACAAAGGACTCTCTGATGCGCAGCTGGTATGCGGAGATCACAGTGGGCCCCACCGGCCAGGTGACAGGCTGTACGGCAACGGGAGAGGGAGGACTCTTGTATACACACAATGGTTCCAGATACGTATTTGAAGGAAAGATCACTGGAAATACGGCCCTCAAGGGGATCGTCTATCTGGCCAACCAGGGAGGAGGAAGAGTATCTGCCCGGATGCTGGAGGGAGCAGAGATCAGCAATAACAAGGGCCTGGGCATTAAGGTGAACAATGGCGCCCTGCTGACTATGGAGGGAGGAAAAATCTCGGGCAATACGGGAACCGGGGTTGAGGTGAAAGGAAAAACCGATAAAAAGGGAGCAACCTTTATTATGAACGGCGGAGAGATCTCCGGAAACGGCAGTTATGGGATCTCGTATTCCAATGCAGGAGAATCTGTTGTGGAGCTCAACGGCGGAACGGTTTTTGGAAATGGGAGCAGAGCGCAGATCTCAGTAACAGGAGGAAGCTCCAACGACAAAAACGAGTTCATCCATATTAAACCAGGAACACTGGCGGGGAATCGGGAAATAAGTCTTGGCTACATGTCTTGGATTGTACCTACGAATCTATGGACCGTAACATTGGATGAGGGGTATGATCAGGTATGGCTGGGAAAGGCAAAGACGGAGGCAGTCAATAAAATAAAAGAATGTTTGAAAGAGAGCAGACCCTCCTGGAAGCTGATCGGAGAACATGCTCTGTGGATCCGGCCATCCTCCAGGGATTATCATTTCATGATTTCCAGACAGGCTGATGCAGATACCTCCGGGCTGTATGCAGTCTATATTCCCTTGAACGCCGACGGGCTTCCCGCTGCAGATCTTACGGCAGAGGATATGAAGCTGATCCCGGTGGAGAACCAGAAGACCCTCGACGTCACCATGGAGGGCGCAGAGGGGAACCGGTCCTATGCGTTGATGTTTGTCAATAATGACCAGTATACATTGTATCCGGACCAATGTGGGATCTATTCTGGAAACGCCATGCCGGAACCGGAGGATTTCTCCATCGGAGGACTGAATAAGATCACATCCATCAGCGTGGATGGAAAAGAAACCGTCTATAAGACGTATGGAAACGAAAAGGAAAAGGCATGGAGCGATCTAAAGGCTCTGTTTACCGTTCATTATGTGAAAGCCGATGGGAGCCCGATGGATGGAGCGGAAACTCCGGGCGCTTACAGGGCCGTGTTCCAGTATGCGGATCCGGATCTGGATGGAAAGGTACGGATCAATAAAAATGAGGTGAAGCTGAAGGACGGCGTTCTTGTGATCCGCTATACCAGCAGTCCGGCGGAAGAGCTGTCCAGTCCGCTCCTTTCCGGAGAACCGGCGGAGCTGCCGGATCAGGCGGTGGCTGTGGAGCAGAAGAAGAATGGCACCCGTGATGCGGCCTATTATCTCAACGGCGACCAGGACCGGGAGCTTTCAGATACGTCCGGGATCGTGCTTCTTGAGGACCGCCCCTATGTGACAGGCGCCCCCGACGGGGAGGAGCAGCTGGAGGAACGGATCGAAGAGCATCTGGGGACCGTATCAGGAATGGAATATCATTTTGAATTCCGCTATCTGGATCTGGTGGATCAGAACAGCGCCAATGCGTGGGTGACCTCCAATACGAAAAAGCTGGTCTATCTGCCATACCCGGAGGGAACAGACAAAAATACAGAATTTACTCTGCTCCGGTTTCCGGAGCTGAACCGGGAATACGGAATGAATGGACACCCGGGACTAAGGATGTCCATTGCCACCACTGGGATGGAAACGATCCCGGATCTGGAGACTACCGATCAGGGGATCCAGTTTCCTGCGTCGGAGTTTGGATTGTTTGCCGTAGTATGGGGGGTTCCGCAGAATACCGTGACCATCCGGTACCTGGATGAATCCACTGGAAGACCGATCGCCGGAGATTCGGTACGAAGCTTTGCTTCTGGTACAGAGTACGATGTGACCCAGGATGCGGGGATGGAGATCTCTGGATATACCTTGAGCAGGATCGACGGCAGTGTGACGGGAACGATCACAGAGGATCTGGTCATATGCGTTTATTACACAAAGGACCAGGAGCCGGCGGACCCCTCGGACCCTGCTGAGCCGACGGATCCCACCGAACCCACAGATCCTGCCGATCCCACTGACCCTTCCGGATCTGAGACTCCCGAGCATCCGGAAAAGGAAACTGCCCAGGTGGTCTTCCGTGTGGTGAATGGCACGTTTACTGAGAACGGGGGCACCGAGATACTGAAAACGTATGAGGTGGGCAGCATCATCGATTCTGTACCCGCAGTCAGAGCCGACAGAGGATACAGAAGCCGGCGGTGGGACAGAGATCCCATCGGAAGAACGGTGGAGCCGGGAGGCATGACCTTTGTGCTGACCTTTTACGCAGAGTCTGTGAGCGGGGATGACGACGATGAGGAGGATACGGGCCGCAGCCGGCAAAGGGCAGTCAGCGATACCGGAAAGACGGGACGCTGGATCCTGGAGGGCCGTGAATTTACAGAAAATAATGGAAGGCTGCCGTCCAATGAATATCTGAAGATCGGAGGAAGTATTTACGGTTTTTATACCCATGGGATCGCCATTGGCTTTGACCATACAGAGCGTTACACAGAGGAAGCCATTGCTGCCGGAGGCGGATACAGGGATGCGGAGGGAACCTGGCGTCTGAACGGCTGGTGGTTCTGCTATGACGATGGCACGTATCCTCATGGAGAGTGGGAATACCTGGCATACAATGGACGCGGAGACTGGTATTACTTTGACGAGGACGGCTGGATGGAGGATGGATGGCTGTTCTGGAATAACAGCTGGTATTACCTGCACACCGGCTACGATGGTTTCCGGGGCCACATGTATACGGGATGGCATGAGATCGGCGGCAGCTGGTATTACTTCCGCACAGGGACAGACGGAGGCCCGGCAGGGGCCATGCTGGAGTCGGCGGTGACTCCCGATGGCTTCCAGGTCGGAGCTGACGGTGCGTGGATCCAGTAAAAAGCTGATTGATTTGCCTATCGAAGTCTTGACATTTTTTCGCGTGATCCGTATAATAAAAGGGCGTAACGCATAAGAAAAGGCGATGACGGAGACAGTAGATCTGCGGGAAGGCCAAAGCGAGCCGGGGATGATGGAAGCCTGGTGCCGGATGCAGATGGAAGATCACTCCCAAGCTGGCGTCTGAACGTCCGGGAAGTCCTTGGGCCAGTAAGTCAGCCCGGTTTTCCACCGTTAAGGGGAACTCATATGTCAGTATGCAGTAATAGGTGGTGCAACGAGTATATTTCGTCCTGTTCGCAAGAACAGGACGATTTTTTATATCATAGGAACGGATATCCTGTGACATAAAAATGCTCCGCGGGATCTTTTTATCAATCAGACCACATCCCGCGCGGGAGCCGCAGACACAAACTGCATAACCGAAACGCGCAGGGAAGAGAAAGCTGCGCATACAACAAGATTGGAGGAAATGTGTCATGTACCAGAAGGTGTCAACAGATCTGAACTTTGTAGACAGAGAAAAGCAGGTGGAGAAATTCTGGAAGGACCAGAAGATCTTTGAAAAGAGCATCGACAGCCGCCGTAAGGGACAGCCCTACGTGTTCTATGACGGACCGCCGACAGCCAACGGAAAGCCCCATATCGGCCATGTGCTGACCCGTGTGATCAAGGATATGATCCCCAGATACCGCACCATGAAGGGATATATGGTTCCCCGTAAGGCCGGCTGGGATACCCACGGACTTCCGGTGGAGCTGGAAGTGGAGAAGATGTTAGGCTTAGACGGCAAGGAGCAGATCGAGGAGTATGGCCTGGAGCCGTTCATTGAGCATTGTAAAGAGAGTGTCTGGAAGTATAAGGGCATGTGGGAGGATTTCTCCAGCACCGTCGGCTTCTGGGCGGATATGGATAACCCCTATGTAACGTACCATGACGATTATATCGAATCCGAGTGGTGGGCATTAAAGGAGATCTGGAACAAGGGCCTTCTTTATAAGGGCTTTAAGATCGTTCCCTACTGCCCGCGCTGCGGTACCCCCCTTTCCAGCCATGAGGTGGCCCAGGGATATAAGGACGTAAAGGAGCGCTCGGCGGTGGTTCGGTTTAAGGCCAAGGGAGAGGACGCATACATCCTGGCATGGACCACGACTCCCTGGACCCTTCCCAGCAACGTGGCTCTCTGTGTAAATCCGAAGGAAACGTATGTGAAGGTCAAGGCTGCCGACGGCTTTACCTATTATATGGCAGAGGCTCTGCTGGACACGGTTCTTGGAAAGCTGGCGGACAAGGAGAACGGGACTCCGGCCTACGAGATCCTGGAGACCTATGTGGGAACGGATCTGGAGGGCAAGGAATACGAACCCTTATACCAGTGCGCCGCCGATGTGGCAGAAAAGCAGCATAAAAAGGGCCATTATGTGACCTGTGCAGATTATGTTACACTGACCGACGGTACCGGCGTGGTACACATCGCCCCGGCCTTCGGTGAGGACGACGCCCAGGTGGGAAGAAAATATGACCTGCCCTTCGTGCAGTTCGTGGATGCAAAGGGAGATATGACAGAGGAAACGCCCTTTGCAGGTCTTTTTGTGAAGAAGGCGGATCCGGAGGTATTAAAGGATCTGAGAGAGCGGGATCTTTTATTCGAGGCTCCCGTATTTGAGCACAGCTATCCCCATTGCTGGCGCTGCGATACTCCGCTGATCTACTATGCCCGTGAATCCTGGTTCATCAAGATGACCGCCGTGAAGGAGGATCTGATCCGCAATAACAACATGATCCACTGGATCCCGGAATCCATCGGAAAAGGCCGGTTCGGCGACTGGCTGGAGAATATCCAGGACTGGGGCATCTCCAGAAACCGTTACTGGGGAACTCCGCTTCCCGTATGGCAGTGTGAGTGCGGCCATATGCACTGCATCGGCAGCCGGGAAGAGCTTAAGAAAATGAGCCCCAACTATATGGATGTGGTAAAGAAATACAGTAAGGAAATGAACGGCGACCAGGGAGAGGTGGAGCTCCACCGTCCATTCATCGACGACGTGGTCATCACCTGCCCCCAGTGCGGAAAAGAGATGCACCGGGTGCCGGAGGTCATCGACTGCTGGTTCGACTCCGGAGCCATGCCCTTTGCCCAGCACCACTATCCCTTTGAGAACCAGGAGCTGTTCCATGAGCAGTTCCCGGCCCAGTTCATCTCTGAGGCCGTGGACCAGACCAGAGGATGGTTCTATTCCTTACACGCCGAGTCTACCCTGCTGTTCAATAAGCCCTGCTTTGAGAACGTGATCGTTCTGGGCCATGTACAGGATGAGAACGGCCAGAAGATGAGTAAGAGCAAGGGCAACGCCGTGGATCCCTTCGACGCCCTGGAAAAATACGGCGCCGACGCCATCCGCTGGTACTTCTATATCAACAGCGCTCCGTGGCTGCCCAACCGGTTCCATGGAAAGGCTGTAATGGAAGGCCAGAGAAAGTTCATGGGAACCCTGTGGAATACTTACGCATTTTTCGTGCTTTATGCGAATATTGATAATTTTGATGCAACAAAGTATGCTCTGGATTATGAGAAGCTGCCGGTGATGGATAAATGGCTCCTGTCCAAGTTAAACTCCACAGTGAAGGAGGTAGACGACGACCTGGCCAACTACCGGATCCCCGAGGCTGCAAGAGCCCTCCAGGATTTCGTGGACGACATGAGTAACTGGTACGTAAGAAGAAGCCGTGAGCGTTTCTGGGCAAAGGGAATGGAGCAGGATAAGATCAATGCCTACATGACCCTTTACACCGCGCTGGTGACCATTTCCAAGACAGCGGCTCCCATGGTTCCGTTCATGACCGAGGAGATCTACCAGAACCTGGTACGCTCCATCGACGAAACGGCTCCCGAGAGCATCCATCTCTGCGATTTCCCGCAGGTGGAGGAAGGCTTCATCGATAAGGAGCTGGAGGCCAAAATGGACGAGGTATTAAAGGTGGTCGTTATGGGCCGTGCAGCCAGGAATACGGCCAATATCAAGAACCGCCAGCCCATCGCAAAGATGTTCGTGAAGGCAGAGGCTCTTCCGGAATACTACCAGGAGATCATCGAGGACGAATTAAACGTGAAGGCAGTGGAATTTACCGACGACGTCCGTGCCTTTACCTCCTATACCTTCAAGCCCCAGTTAAAGACCGTTGGACCCAAATACGGAAAGCAGCTGGGAAATATCAGAAAGGCCTTAACGGAGCTGGACGGCAACGCCGCCATGGACACCTTAAATGAAAAGGGAGCCCTGGCCTTTAACTTTGACGGGGCTGAGGTGGTACTCACCAGAGAGGACCTTCTGATCGATATGGCACAGACGGAGGGCTATGTATCCGAGGGAGACAACACCGTGACCGTGGTCCTGGATACCAACCTGACTCCGGAGCTTGTGGAGGAAGGCTTCTACCGGGAGCTGGTGAGCAAGATCCAGACCATGAGAAAAGAAGCCGGCTTCGAGGTCATGGACCATATCTACGTGTACGCAGACAACAACGATACCATCACCGGCATCATCAAGAAATATGCAGACCAGTTAAAGAGCGAGGTGCTGGCAGACAGCATCACCCTGGGACAGATGGCCGGCCACGCCAAGGAGTGGAACATCAACGGAGAGACTGTCATGCTGGGCGTTGCAAAGGTAACAAGATAATCAGAAACAGGAGGACATGAACGTGGACCACACCATTCATAAGGCTGAATTTAAAAAGGCTGTGATTTACAATCTGAAAATGTCATACCGGAAGACCATTGAGGACGCTACTCCCGCACAGATGTACCAGGCTGTGTCTCTGGCGGTGAAGGATATGATCATCGACCGCTGGATCGCGACCCATAAGGAGTATGAGAAGCAGGACGCCAAGGTCGTATATTATATGTCCATGGAATTCCTGACCGGGCGCTTCCTGGGCAACAATATCATCAGCCTCTGCGAGCAGGAGGAGATCCGGGAGGCCCTGGCTGAAATGGGCTTTGACTTAAATACCATTGAAAACCAGGAGCGGGATCCGGCTCTGGGAAACGGCGGTCTGGGACGTCTGGCCGCCTGCTTCCTGGACTCCCTGGCGACCCTGGGCTATCCGGCCTATGGCTGCGGGATCCGTTACCGCTACGGTATGTTCAAGCAGAAGATCGAGGACGGCTACCAGATCGAGGTGCCGGACGAATGGTTAAAGGACGGCTATCCCTTTGAGATCCGCCGCCCCGAATACGCCACAGAGGTAAAATTCGGCGGCTATGTGGATACCGAGTGGGACGGCTACAGGAACCATTTTGTCCAGAAGGGCTACCAGTCGGTTCTGGCAGTCCCCTACGACATCCCCATCGTGGGCTACGGCAATAATGTGGTCAATTCCCTGCGGATCTGGGACGCCCAGCCAGTGAATACCTTTAATCTGAAGGAATTCGATAAGGGCGATTACCAGAAGGCAGTGGAGCAGGAAAACCTGGCAAAGACCATCGTGGAGGTGCTGTATCCCAACGATAACCATTACGCAGGCAAGGAGCTGCGCTTAAGGCAGCAGTATTTCTTCATTTCTGCCAGCGTCCAGAGAGCCGTTAAGAAATATCTGGAGAACCACGACGACATCCATAAGTTTTATGAAAAAGCCGTGTTCCAGATGAACGACACCCACCCCACGGTGGCGGTGGCAGAGCTCATGAGGATCCTTTTAGACGAGCAGAACCTGGAATGGGATGAGGCCTGGGAGATCACCACAAAGACCTGCGCCTACACCAACCATACCATCATGTCCGAGGCCCTGGAAAAATGGCCCATCGAGCTGTTCTCCCGCCTGCTTCCGCGTATCTACCAGATCGTGGAGGAGATAAACCGCCGGTTTGTGGAGCAGATCAAGCAGGCATACCCGGGCGACAATGAAAAGATCCGCAAAATGGCGATCATCTACGACGGACAGGTGCGTATGGCCCATCTTGCCATTGTGGGAAGCTTTTCTGTCAACGGCGTGGCAAGGCTCCATACAGAGATCTTAAAGAACGAGGAATTAAAGGACTTCTACCAGATGATGCCCGTAAAGTTCAACAATAAGACCAACGGCATCACCCAGAGACGGTTCCTGCTCCACGGAAACCCGCTGTTAGCCAGCTGGGTCACCGATAAGATCGGAAACGAGTGGATCACAGACCTGCCCCATATTAAAAAGCTGGCCATTTACGCCGACGATGAGAAGTGCCAGAGAGAGTTCATGAACATCAAGTATCAGAACAAGATCCGCCTGGCAAAATACATCAAGGAGCACAACGGCATCGACGTGGATCCCAGGTCCATCTTCGATGTGCAGGTAAAGCGTCTCCATGAATATAAGAGACAGCTGATGAACATCCTGCATGTGATGTATCTGTATAACCAGTTAAAGGATAATCCAAATATGGATATCGTGCCCAGGACCTTTATTTTTGGAGCAAAGGCTGCGGCCGGTTATACCCGGGCGAAGCTGACCATCAAGCTGATCAACGCCGTGGCCGATGTGATCAACAACGACCGTTCCATCAACGGTAAGATCAAGGTGGTATTCATTGAGGATTACTGTGTATCCAACGCAGAAATGATCTTTGCGGCAGCTGATGTCAGCGAGCAGATCTCCACCGCCAGCAAGGAGGCCTCCGGTACCGGAAACATGAAGTTCATGTTAAACGGAGCCCTTACCATCGGCACCATGGACGGAGCCAATGTGGAGATGGCCGAGGAGGTGGGAGCTGAGAACATGTTCATCTTCGGCGCTTCTTCCGACGAGATCATTAACTGGGAGAACCAGGGCGGCTACAACCCCATGGAGATCTTCAACAGCGACCAGGAGATCCGCCGGGTGCTGATGCAGCTCATCAACGGCAGTTACAGCCCGCAGAATCCGGAGCTGTTCCGGGATATCTACAATTCCCTGTTAAATACCCAGTCCAGCGACCGGGCGGATACGTACTTTATCTTAAAGGACTTCCGTTCCTATGCGGAGGCAGAGGACCGGATCGACAAGGCGTACCGGGATGAGAAATGGTGGGCCCGGACGGCCATCTTAAACACCGCCTCCAGCGGCAAGTTCTCCTCAGACCGTACCATTGAGGAGTACGTAAGGGATATCTGGCATCTGGATAAGATCAAGGTAGAACTGTAATACAAATCAGGGGAACGCGGCCCGTCCGGGGACGGAGCTGCTCCCCAGGTTCTAAAAAGAAAGCCTGTCTCATAGACTTTACAAAAAAGGATATGAGGTGGGCTTTTTTATGAAGCGGTTTCTGACGGTTTTGATGATCATGGTGATGATCCCCTATGTGACGACCATGGCCTGGACAGGCCGGATCGGCGGCGGGGATTTTACGGGCTTTGAGGAGCTGGCGGGAGCCGGGGGAGAAGGAAGCCAGGGCGGCTCTCTGGGAACTGATGGGAACGGAGCGGCCGGAAGGCGGTATGTGGCTGTGGAGCGGGAAGGAAAGGTTTCGCGGGTCCCGGCGGAGGATTTCCTGGTCCATGTGCTGGCGGCCCAGATCCCGGCAGATTTCGGGCCGGAGACTCTGAAGGCCCAGGCAGTTATAGCCCGGACGTATATCTACCGGGAGATGGACGGGGCGGAAGAGATCCCGGAGGAGGCCCTGGACATGGACGCCTTGAGCGGAGCGCAGATGGAGGAGCTGTGGGGCGGGACTTACCAGGAGGATTACAGCAGGATCAGGGAGGCGGTGTCCGCCACCAGCGGGCTTTACCTGGCTTATGAGGGAGAACCGGCGGAGGTGTTTTTCTGCCGGGCGGCCTCGGGGGCCACAAGGCCCGGAGGACAGGAGCATCCATGTCTCAGGCAGGCGGAAAGCCCAGGGGATCTTCTGGCCGACGGATATCTGTCCATTGCGGTCTTCACGCCGGAGGACCTGGCCCGGAGGGTGAGCGCCATTCCGGGGGCGGTCTCTCCGGATGCAGACCGGCTCCTGGAGGAGATCCAGGTGGCGGAGCGGGATGGGGCCGGATATGTGGTCCAGATCCAGATCGGTCCGAAGACCTACTCCGGGGAAGAGGTCCAGTACGCCCTGGGCCTGTCCTCCCCGTGCTTTTATTTCGATGAGCTCCAGGGAAAGATCCGGGTCACCTGCAAAGGGATCGGTCATGGGTACGGTTTCTCCCAGGCCGGAGCCTCGGCGCTGGAAAAGGAGGGGCTCGGCTTTGAAGCGCTTCTGGACCATTATTTCCAGAATGTGGAAATTTTAAAAGAGGGAATCTGAATAAGACGTGTCACTTTGGTAAGAATAGTACCGAGGTGATAAAACGTGAAAGAGAGAGTAAACCAGCTTTTCAAGGATAAGTTAGTTCTTGTGATGCTAGTGCTGGGCCTGCTGACTATTGTTGCCGCAGCAGGCGCTGTGAGGATCCGGAAGGGCGCCCAGAACATGGAGGAGAGTCCCTATCTGGAGATCAAGGAGCCGGAGGGGATGATCGCCGGGGAGACAGAGCCGCCCAGGACCGTGGCGGGAAGCTCCAACGCCCAGGAGGCGGAGCCGGCCGGGGCCGGAGCCGGTTCCCATGTGACCGAAAATACCCTGGGAGCGGCAGAGACAGAAGCCGC
>NZ_JAXXBR010000005.1:0-1909 GCF_037242085.1 Alitiscatomonas sp.
TCACAGGTGGGCTTTCCATCGTCCCCGATGACGATCCGGGTGGCAAAGCCGTCGCCCTTCATATAGTCATAATAGCAGACATCGTCCTGGGACATGACGAAGGGCTTCTTTCCCGGCGGCAGCATGATATCGCCGGCCACAAATTTTGGGTTTCCGTTTTCATCTGTGGTCTCATAGGCGATATCCCGCATCCGTACCAGCACATAGCCCCGTTCATACATCTGATCCAGGATCTTTAAAAATTCGCTTTTGGTGGTCATCACCTGGTTATAACCCTTTTCATCTGAATCGCCGTCAAAGGCTTTTTTATTATCCATGATCAGGGAGTGGAAGAACACATGGGTGATGGAGGCCGTATCAGCCCGGACCAGTGTTGTTTTTATCTCTTCATAGGACGCGATGGCATCCAGGACCGCCTGCTCACCGGAAAATTCTGCACTGTCCTTTAACAGGGCGATGGCTCCGTCATAGTCGTAGGAGGCGGCCAGGCCCGAGGCTTTGGAAAGGAGTTCGTCCAGGCCGGAGGATTCTGTTTCCGCAGGACTGGTCCCTGTTTCTCCGGACTCACCGTTTCCCGGGTCTGCGCCGGGCTCTGCGGGGCTGGATGCAGACGGGTCGTCGGGAGCAGGATGGGAGCCGGATCCGGGGAAGCCTTTTGTCTTAAAAAGCCAGATCCCAGCTCCGGCGGCAGCCAGGATCCCAAGGATCATGAAAAAGATGAGGATGCGGACCATGCGCTGGCGTTTTCTATGCTTCTGGCGTCTGGATATGTATGCACGGCGGCGGGTATAGTCGTCTTCAAACTGCATTGGATCACCTCGAATCGTATTTTTAAGCCCTTTTCTGCCGGGCGGGCTTTTTATCCCTCTGTGAGTCTGTTTCACATATTATAACATAATTTCCCGGAAGGTGTTATGGGAATCCGTGAAAAAAAGCAACAATCCAGCCATGTAAAGATCCGGATAGGACTGCTACGAAAAATACATAAAGATCCATGTCCCAGCCATATTTTGTAAGGAGATCATGACGGTTTGAGAGGACATGGTGGAAACGTGAAAAAAACAGGAAAACGGGCGGCCGCCCTTCTCCTATCCTGGGCGATGGCCCTGGGCGGCGGCTCTATGCCGGTGATGGCAGAAACGGTCCCAGGACGGGAAACGGTCCGGGAAGAAACGGAGGCGGGGCAGGCAGAGAGCCAGGAAAACGGCCAGACAGGGCCCCAGGGCCAGGAGACGGCCCAGCCGGGAGCTGTCCCGGAGGAGAGCGCCGGAGGGCCGCAGATCGCAGCGCCGTCAGCCCTTCTTATGGAGGCGTCCACGGGAACGGTGATCTTTGAAAAAAATGCCGACGAGCCCAGAAATCCAGCCAGCGTCACCAAGATCATGACACTGATCCTTATATTCGATGCCCTCCAGTCAGGAAAGATCCGTCTGGACGATCAGGTGGTGACCAGCGCCTACGCCAAATCCATGGGAGGCTCCCAGGTATTCCTGGAGGAGGGGGAGATGCAGACCGTGGAAACACTGATCAAGTGCATCGTCATCGCCTCCGGCAACGACGCCTCCGTGGCCATGGCGGAGTACATAGGCGGAGACGAGGGGACCTTTGTGCGGATGATGAACGAGCGGGCCGCAGGCCTTGGCATGGAGCGCACGAGGTTTGTGGATTGCTGCGGCCTTACAGATTCTCCGGATCATGTGACCACGGCCCGGGATATTGCCTTAATGTCCCGGGAGCTGATCACAAAATATCCACAGATCATCAATTATTCTACCATATGGATGGAAAACATCACCCATGTGACGAAGCAGGGAACAAAGGAGTTCGGCCTGTCCAACACCAACCGGCTTTTGAAGATGCCTGTGAATTTCCAGGTGACGGGCCTTAAGACCGGTTCCACCAGCATTGC
>NZ_JAXXBR010000027.1:0-22886 GCF_037242085.1 Alitiscatomonas sp.
GGCAAAAATAAGGGAAAATACATATCGTTTCGCTAATGCACAGGCTGGAAAGCCTATAAAATAGGGAAAGTTAGAAATATATTTCGGCAAAATGGAATTTGTGTATTGAGAACTGCAGGTGTCAGGTATGAATATAGAAGCATTATATGATTTCTGATATGCAGGAATTCTATGATGGGTATGAAGCGTTCCAGACCAAAAAACTGTTACAGAATGAAGAGAGGGAAAGTATAGAGGACACGGTTTCCGAATCCTATTCAAAAGAGGTGGTAGAAACAGCTGCTGCAATAGAGGCAGAAAATGAGATGGATGCTTCCGAATACATTCTTCCCGACAGCGATACACGCTGCCTGACAGAAGAGGATGTGACAGGGTTAAGCGAGGAAGAAATCCGAATTGCCCTGAATGAAATTTATGCACGCCACGGAAGAATATTCCAGTCAGAAGATTTAAATGTATATTTCGCATCCAGATCCTGGTATGAGCCGAAATATTCTGCAGAGGAATTTAGCGCGGTAGAAAGCAGCATTATGAATGACTGCGAAAATAAGAATATCGATTTTTTGGCAGAGGTCCGGGATGGAAAAAACGGTTCAGAACAGGTATTTGAAGAAAACTGGATGTATGGCACATACTATATGGATTTAGGCGAAGGCGGCATTACAGCAGAAGGCGGCTGCTATTCGGATAGCGGTGAAGACTATCTTTCCTTGACGGGTTCCTATATGGATAGCTATGGGGAATTTACCGGTATAATCGCGTATCTGGAAGATGGGACAATGTCAGCAAGCAGTGAGTTTGCGGAAAATGTTCATTTTACTTATAACGGAAAGGATCCGATCGAGATCCTGTCGTCAGACAATACTGGCGGCATGAATTTCCCGGGATTTGAAGGCATTTATCAGAAAACAGAAGATTTTCCGTAGTAACGATGTAGCAGGCTTGGAGGGGGCACGGTATTCATGACAGATGAAATGAAAAACTTGATCTTACAGTATGTGGATTCGGTACAGAAGATATACGGAACACACTTAAAACAGGTTATTTTATATGGCTCGTATGCCCGGGGCGATTTTACGGAAGATTCAGATGTGGACCTTATGATCCTGGTTGATCTGAATGAGGAGGAGACTGGGCAGTTTTCAGATGAACTTTCGGAACTGGGATTCGAGTATAACGTTGGTCATGATATCTGGATGATGCCGGTTGTGAAGAATATACAGAATTTCTTCAAGTGGAGTGCTGCGTATCCATTTTACAGGAATGTAAAGGAAGAGGGGGTATCGTTGTATGAAGCTGCCTGATGAACTGGATACAGGCGGTAAGTGGGAACTGGTATTCCACCGTTTGCAGATTGCAGAGGAGGATCTGGCATCAGAAATATTCCCGAAAACGATGGGGAGACGGATCGTGCAGGCAGAAGAAATCCGTCATTCCAGTGATTATGATCCGTTTTATATAGCATCCAAAGGCGGGACGCAGAAACAGATTGAGACAGCGAAAGACCTTTTGGATTATGCCAAAAGATTCATTGTGGAACGGAGAGACGCAGAAGAATTATAAAATGATCCAGAGAGGAGTATCCATTGCGGGTACTCCTTTTTTATACAGAAATGCAAGGAGAAAAGCTAGAATGATCAAGATCAATATTTTTATTTTCCTGTAACAGGGAACGATGGACCAGGTATGTATCGGCTGTGGTGGGAAGCGGTGTATCACACCGGATCGGTTTCCAGTGAAGGAAGTGCAAAGAAACGATTAGTTATTAAGATTCTGGAGCAGAGGATCGCCTGAAGACGGTTCTATCCGAAAAACAGATTCACCTCTGCGGATGTTTTTGTGGAGGGATCCGGCAGAAATGTAAGAAAGCCGCCGGTCTGCGGTCATAACAGCTCCACGGGGTACATATGATGTACAAAACGTTCCCAGGGGAAGACCCATGAAGGAATATATCGAAGAACGGGCGGTCCAGATCGCCAATTACATCATAGACGAGAATGCTACGGTGCGCCAGACGGCGAAAAAGTTTGGGATATCGAAGAGTACGGTACATAAAGACGTCACCGACCGCCTCACCCACATCAATCCCGCCCTGGCGGCCCAGGCCCGGGTGGTGCTGGACATCAACAAGGCGGAGCGCCACATCCGCGGCGGACTGGCCACCAAGGAGAAATATGAGCACCGGCTGCAGGCCTGCAGCCGGGAAAACAGATGACCCGGATAGGGGAATGGAAAAAGCTGTCTCCGGCAGGCCATCCAGGTACTTGACAAACCACTGAAAATCCTTTAAAATCAGTGGACATAAGACCTATATGAAAAAGCAGTGAAGGGAAAAAGTAAACGGAATGCGGCATCCCAGAGAGAAGGCGGCGGTGGGAGCCTTTATGTACGCGTCGTTGAAACCGGTCCCGGAGCTTTATGCGGGCAGGAAACCGGACGGAGGAGTAAGCGGATGTCCCCGTTCCTGTGAAGCATAACGTATTTCCGGCGTTAGCGGAAAAAGAGAGAGTTTCCGGCAGGTCCGGGAACTAAATTGGGTGGTAACGCCGGCTGTCGGTCCCTTTATGGGGCTGGCAGCTTTTTTGTTTTAGCCGGCCCGCTTTATGGGAACCGACGGCCGCCCGGACAGCACAGAATATAAAGGAGGATCATCATGGCAAAGGAAAAGAAGATGGTGGAAGCGATCACTTCCATGGAAGAGGATTTCGCCCAGTGGTATACGGATGTGGTAAAAAAGGCGGAGCTGTGCGATTATGCCAGCGTAAAGGGCTGCATGGTCATTAAGCCCGACGGCTACGCCCTGTGGGAGAATATCCAGAATGAGCTGGATAAGAGATTTAAGGAGACCGGCGTAAAGAATGTATATATGCCCTTATTTATTCCGGAGAGCCTGCTTCAGAAGGAAAAGGATCATGTGGAGGGCTTTGCACCGGAGGTTGCCTGGGTGACCCACGGCGGCCTGGAGCCTTTACAGGAGCGTCTCTGTGTAAGACCCACATCTGAAACTTTATTCTGCGATTTTTATGCAGGGGATATCCACTCCTACCGGGATCTTCCCAAGGTATACAACCAGTGGTGCTCCGTTGTGAGATGGGAGAAGACCACAAGACCCTTCCTCCGCTCCAGAGAGTTCTTATGGCAGGAGGGCCACACTGCCCACGCCACAGCCGAGGAAGCGGAAGAGCGCACCATCCAGATGTTAAATTTATATGCAGATTTCTGCGAGGACTTCCTGGCGATCCCGGTGGTCCGCGGCCAGAAGACGGATAAGGAGAAATTTGCCGGTGCAGAGGCCACTTATACCATCGAGGCGCTGATGCATGACGGAAAGGCGCTCCAGTCTGGTACCAGCCATAACTTTGGTGACGGCTTTGCCAAGGCCTTCGGCATCCAGTATTCCGATAAGGACAATCAGTTAAAATATGTGCACCAGACTTCCTGGGGCATGACCACCCGTATGATCGGCGCCATCATCATGGTACACGGCGACAACGAGGGACTTGTGCTTCCGCCGAAGGTGGCTCCCACCCAGGTGGTGATCGTTCCGATCCGCCAGAATCTGGAGGGCGTAATGGAAAAAACGCTGGAAGTGAAGGACATGCTCTCCAATTTCCGCGTGAAGGTGGACGATTCCGACAAGAGCCCGGGCTGGAAGTTCTCCGAGTCCGAAATGCGCGGGATCCCGGTGCGTGTGGAGTTAGGGCCCAAGGACATTGAGGCTGGCCAGGCCGTTCTGGTGCGCCGTGATACCCATGAGAAGATCACAGTGGCCATCGACGAGATCCCCGCAAAGGTGGGCGAGCTTTTAGAGACCATCCAGCACGATATGTTTGAGCGGGCAAAGGCCCACAGGGACGCCCACACTTACGACGCCCACAGCCTGGAGGAGATGAAGGACATTGCCGACAACAAGCCGGGCTTTATCCGGGCCATGTGGTGCGGCTGCCAGGAATGCGAGGATAAATTAAAGGAAGAAGTGGGCGTGACCTCCCGCTGCATGCCCTTTAAGCAGGAAAAGCTGGCTGATACCTGTGTATACTGTGGAAAGCCGGCCACAAAGATGGTGTACTGGGGCAAGGCATACTAATATATGAAAGAAAACAGACGGTCCGTAAAGGACCTGGCCTATGGAGGGCTGTTTACGGCGCTGATCGCGGCCGGGGCGTTTCTTAAGATCACGATCCCGGTCCAGCCGGTGCCCATGCACTTTACCCTTCAGTTCTTTTTCGTGCTGCTGGCGGGGCTTCTCCTTGGCTCAAAGGGCGCGCTGTTCAGCGTATGCACATATCTGGCGGTGGGACTCCTGGGTATTCCGGTGTTTGCTTCCGGCGGCGGCCTTTCCTATCTGCTGAAGCCCACCTTTGGGTTTCTGATGGGATTTGCTGCCGCTGGATATCTGACAGGGCGGATCCATGAGCTGCACCGCCAGAACTCTTTTGGCTGGCTTCTGTTTTCGGCGGTCTGGGGGCTGATTGCGGATTATGCCTGCGGCATGGTCTGGTTTTATGTATGCAGCAATTATGTGCTCCAGGCGGCTGTCAGCTGGAAGCTGGTGTTCATCAACTGCTTCCTGCTGACTGTGGGCGAGGACTTTGTGCTCTGTGTGCTGGCGGCTGCGCTGGCCAAAAGACTGATGCCTGTGTTTTCTGATATGCGGGGCTGACAGACTGTGCAGCCAGGAAAGGCGGAGGACCATGAATCGGGATGTAAGGATAGAAATGCCCTATGAGGCAGAATGGATCATAAAAAAAATACGGGAACGGGGCTTCGAGGCCTTTGCCGTAGGCGGCTGCGTCCGGGATACTCTTCTGGGCCGGACTCCTGGAGACTGGGATATCACCACCTCCGCAAAGCCGGAAGAGGTGAAGGAGATCTTCGGGAAGACTGTGGATACAGGGCTGCAGCACGGGACGGTCACCATCATTAAAAACCGCAAGGGCTATGAGGTGACCACCTACCGCATCGACGGAGAGTACCGGGACGGCCGTCACCCGGATTTTGTGGAATTCACATCCAGCCTTCTGGAGGATCTGAAACGCCGGGACTTTACCATCAACGCCATGGCGTACAGCCATGAAACCGGGATCGTGGACGCCTTTGACGGCATGGGGGATCTGGAGAAAAAGGTGATCCGGTGCGTGGGCTGTCCCCGGGACCGGTTCACAGAGGACGCTTTGCGGATCCTCCGGGCCATCCGGTTCGCAGCCCAGCTGGGATTTTCCATCGAAGGGGAGACGTATGGAGCCATCCGGGAGATCGCACCGAACCTTAAAAATGTCAGCAAGGAGCGGATCCAGGTGGAGCTTACCAAGCTGCTGACCTCCGCCCATCCGGAAAAGATCGCCATGGTGGAGGACACGGGGATCAGTCCCTATGTGACCGGAGATTTCCCCCTGGTATTCCAGACCGAGCGGGAGAGGATGGCCGGAGGGATATCCAGGCCGGAGCCCTTTTCCTGCCTGGCTCTCCTTCCGCCGGAGAAATCCATGCGCTGGGCCGGATTCCTGCGCCATATGGAGCCGGACATGGTGCGCCGGATCCTGAAGGGCCTTAAGCTGGACAACGAGACTGTGGATAACGGAAAGGTTATGGCAGGGGCTGCCCAGGCGCCTCTGGGGCCCGAAAAGGCCGGGATCCGAAGGTTTTTAAGCCGGATGACGCCGTACCAGTTTGACGGCTGTCTGCGGCTTAAGGCTCTGGATAAAGACCCCCAGACAGAAGAGATCCGCAGGCTTTGGGAGGAGATCGAAAAAGATGGGGACTGCGTATCCTTAAAGGAGCTGGCTGTGGGAGGCGGCGACCTGCTGGCAGCCGGTATGGAGGGAAAGGAGATCGGAGAGACCCTCAGGCGTCTGCTGGAACTGGTGCTGGAGGACCCATCCTTAAACCGGAGGGAGCTTCTGCTGGAAAAGCTCCGGGGCTGAGCGGGAAGGTCTGCGTTTCCGGACTGGAGGGATCCCAGAAAAAATTTCATCTGTGAGCGAAACCATGGGCTGGCCAAAATGTCCTCATATTCTGGCCGGCCCTTTCATATTCTGGAAGTAGTTCAGAAGGGATATGGAGGGGATCAGGATGAATGACTGGAATACAGAGGTGGCCGGACAGTATGAGTTAAACGTGGAGTCCATGCGGAAGGGCCGCGGAGCCTGGATCTTTGAGACGGACCGGGGGCTGAAGCTTCTGAAGGAATACAGAGGCAGCGTAAAGCGCCTGGAGTTTGAGGAACTGGTGCTGGGGGCCGTGGCCGGAGCCGGAAGCCTCAGGGTGGACCAGTATGTGAGGAATAAAGAGGGAGAGCTTTTATCCACTGCCTCCGACGGAATCAGATACGTGGTGAAGGACTGGTTTTCTGACCGGGAATGCGATCTGAAGGATACGGGAGAGATCCTTTCTGCGGTGCGCCAGATCGCCGTACTCCATAAGCTTTTGAGAAAGGTGGAGCCCAGGGAGGAGTGGAACATGAAGTCCATGGTGTCCCCGCCTCTTTTTATGGCCATGGAAAAGCATAACAGGGAGCTTAAGAAGGCCAGGGCCTTTATCCGGGGAAAACAGCAGAAAAACGAGTTTGAGCTCTGCGTCATTGCCAGCTTTGAGCCCTTTTACCAGCAGGCCGTTCTGGCGGCGGAGGGGATGAAAAAGCTGTATCCCGGGGACGAAAAGGGATGGACGGAGCGGTATTCCATCTGCCACGGGGAGCTGAACCAGCACCATATTCTCATGGGACGGGATTATGTGGCCGTCACCGGGTTCGGACGGATGCATCTGGGGCTCCAGGTGGAGGATCTTTATTATTTCATGCGGAAGGTCATGGAGAAGCACAACTGGGACTGCGGGCTGGGAAATGGGATGCTGGAGGCATATGAGCGGGTGCTTCCCATGAGCCGGATGGAGCGGGAGTGCCTGTATTTCATGTTCCTGTATCCGGAGAAATACTGGAAGCAGATCAACTTCTATTATAATGCCAATAAAGCATGGATCCCGGCCAGGAATACGGAAAAGATCGAAAGCCTGAAGGCCCAGGAAAAGAACCGGAAACGGTTTGTGGACGGCATTATTTAATGCTTTCTTTTTTCAGATAAATGAAGTATAATGGCACCATGAGACAACTTTGGTTCTGCGGACAAAAAGAAAGATTGAGGGAGTGAAAAAGCACATGAAAGATTACATGAAGATCTATGAGCAGTGGCTTGCGGACCCGTATTTCGACGAGGATACGAAAAATGAGCTGAGGGCCATTGCAGACGATGAAAATGAGATCAAAGAGCGGTTCTATATGGATCTGGAATTCGGTACCGCGGGCCTGCGCGGCATCATCGGCGCGGGCATCAACCGTATGAATATTTATACAGTCCGCCGGGCGACCCAGGGCCTTGCCAATTATATAAAAAAACAGGGTGGAGAGGAAAAGGGCGTTGCCATTGCCTTTGATTCCAGGAGAATGTCCCCGGAGTTTGCCATGGAGGCAGCCATGACCCTGGCGGCCAACGGGATCAAGGCCTACAAGTTTGAATCCCTGCGCCCCACGCCGGAGCTTTCCTTTGCGGTCCGTGAACTGGGCTGCATCGCCGGCATCAATATCACTGCCAGCCACAATCCGCCGGAATACAACGGCTATAAGGTATACTGGGAGGACGGCGCCCAGTTCACCCCGCCCCATGATAAGGGCGTGCTGGAGGAGGTCCTGGCCATCGAGGATCTTTCCACAGTAAAGACCACCTCGGAGGAGGAGGCCTTAAGAGCCGGAAAATTCCAGGTGATCGGCAAAGAGATCGACGATAAATATATTGAGAACGTAAAGGCCCAGGTGGTGAACCAGGACGCCATTGACCGGATGCAGAAGGACATCACCATTATCTACACTCCGCTCCACGGCACCGGAAATATTCCGGCCAGACGGGTCATGAAGGAGTTGGGCTTTGAAAATGTATACGTGGTTCCGGAGCAGGAGCTGCCCGATGGAAACTTCCCCACGGTCAGCTATCCCAACCCGGAGGCGGAGGAGGCCTTTGCCCTGGGCTTAAAGCTGGCGAAGGAGAAGAACGCCGATCTGGTCCTGGCCACTGATCCCGACGCGGACCGTCTGGGCGTTTACGTAAAGGATGCAAAGACCGGGGAATACCATCCTCTGACCGGAAACATGTCCGGTTCCCTGTTATGTGATTATGTGCTGGGCCAGAAGCAGGCCAAGGGCCAGATCCCGGCGGACGGACAGGTCATCAAATCCATCGTGACCACCAACCTGGTGAACGCCGTGGCTGAGCATTACGGCTGTGAGTTGGTGGAGGTGCTCACAGGCTTTAAGTATATCGGCCAGCAGATCTTAAAGGAGGAGCAGACAGGAAAAGGCACCTATATGTTCGGCATGGAAGAAAGCTATGGCTGCCTGATCGGTACCTATGCCCGGGATAAGGACGCTATCTCCGCTACCGCCGCACTCTGCGAGGCTGCCGCTTATTATAAAGAAAAGGGAATGACCTTATGGGATGCCATGGTGGCCATGTATGAGAAGTACGGCTACTATAAGGACACCGTAAAATCCATCGGCTTAAAGGGCATCGAGGGTCTGGCAAAGATCCAGGAGATCATGGAAAACTTCCGCCAGGAGCCGCCTAAGACCCTGGGAGACTATACAGTAACTGCGGCCCGGGATTATAAGGCCGGGACCATTATGGACATGGCTTCGGGCGCTGTCCGCCCCACAGGCCTTCCCTCTGCCAACGTGCTCTACTATGAGATGAACGACGGCGCATGGCTTTGTGTCCGCCCGTCCGGTACAGAGCCTAAGATCAAGTTTTACTATGGAGTGAAGGGAGCCTCCATGGAGGACGCAGACGCAAGATCCGAAAAGATGGGAGCAGAGCTGACAGAGCTTGTAAATAAGATGCTGTAAAAAGCGAACCGAAGGGGCTGCCGCAGAAGGGAAGCTGAGAACCAGCTTTTTTGCGGCAGCCCTGCGGTTTAATCCTCTTCCTCCAGCCGCTGGATTTCTTCCATGCTTTTTTGGGCCTCGGGCATCTGGCGGATATAATCAGAATTCTGCCCATAGCACTGTTCCAGGAAGGTAATGTATGCCCTGGCAGCCTTGGGAAGCTCCTTTCCTTTGGGGAAGATATAGCTGCAGATATAATTGGAACGCCCTTTTTCTGCGGACAGGATGCTGTCCGGCAGCGGAATGGACACGATATGATAATTTTTCTCCTGGTCCAGGATCGGCAGGATCCCGACGCCGAGATAGTCGGTGCGCAGGAGCAGCGTATGGAGGGCGGAACGGCTCTCCACATAGACGATCTGCCGGATCTGGTTCCAGTTGATGAAATTCAGATCCATATTGTTGTAGACGCTCTCCAGGGCCCGGGCATTTCCCGCCTCCACCGGATACAGGGCAAAATTGTACTGGCAGATCTTTTCCATGGTCAGAGAATC
Organism: Alitiscatomonas sp.; assembly: GCF_037242085.1. NCBI lineage: Bacteria > Bacillati > Bacillota > Clostridia > Lachnospirales > Lachnospiraceae > Alitiscatomonas > Alitiscatomonas sp. Next base: position 9,424 of record NZ_JAXXBR010000027.1, read on the forward strand.
CTTTTCCTTTAAGATCGGGTGGTCCTCCCGGCAGAAGAGCTGGGCCCGGGAGGAGAAGAGAAAATGCTCCTCCAGGTGGCGGAAGGACAAAAGCTCTTCGATCTGGCTGCGGGTGTGGGCCAGATACATAAGAACTCCCACATCAGCCCGGTTGGAATAGACATCTCCGATGACGATGCGGGGGGAGCTTTCTCTGTATGAGAGCCGGAGCGGTATGTCCGGAATGGATTTCACCATGCGGATAAACGCGTCGTTGGGGTGGGAGCAGGTACAGGCCGAGACTCTCAGACGGTAATGGTCGGCCCGTTCCCGGAAGATCCTTTGAAAGTTGCCGGCATCGTCTAACAGGTCCCTGGCCATATCCAGGAACAGCCGTCCGCTGTCTGTGGGGGTGATACCGGTCTTTTCACGGGTAAAGACTGTGATTCCATATTCCGACTCCACCTCCTTAAGGATCCGGCTTAAGTAGGGCTGGGTGACGAAAAGGCGTCTGGCTGCCTTGGAAATAGAACCGCAGTTTTCAATTTCGATCAGGTATTCCAGATGCTGTAGATTCATGAAATTCCTCCATCCATAATGAAATAGTTATGTCGTAATGAAAATGGGGTATTTGTCAAAATTCACCGATTTTCATATAATCAGTGTATGACTGTTTGGGATATCTGTCAACCCAAATGGATCGGTCCGTATCCATCTTTCCGGAACGGGAAATTTTAGGAGGAAAAAAGTATGACACATCTGAAACTGGCCAACAGCCCGTTAATGGCGGTCCTTTGCGGGCTCACGATCCTGATCGTTCTGCTGCAGCCCGTGATCTTCATGGCAGCCGCTTTTAAACGCGGAAAAGAGCTGAACATGACCAAAGAGGAAATGAAGGAGGCTGCGCGGAGCAGCGCCATCTTTTCCATCATTCCGTCACTCCCCATTATCGTGAGCTATCTGCTGCTGGTACCGGCCCTTGGGCGGTATTTCCCTTGGCTTCGCTTAAGCGTCGTAGGCTCCGCTGTCTACGAGACTATGGTGGCCAATATGGCGGCAGAGGCCTTCGGCCTGGAATCCATCACCGCAGGAGAGATCCCGGTGGACGTATTTGTATTCATCCTCTTTGTGGTCACCATCGGTATCCTTGGAGGAAACATCTTCAACGTATTCTTCTTAAAGAGCTATGACAAAAAGGTGGAATCCTTAAAGAGCGGCAACGCAGCTCTGGTTCCGGTTATTACCACGGCCATGTTCCTGGGAATGTACGGCACCATGGCGGCCCCCCATCTGACAAACTTTTCCAGCCTTCCGGCGGTCGCTGCGATCCTGGTGGCCGGAGTCACGGCCATCGGTGTCAATAAGCTGGCTGCCGGCCGCAAAAAGCTGAAGGAGTTCGCATTCCCCTTAAGCATGCTGGTGGGAATGTTCGCATCCTGTATTGTCAATGCAATGATCGTTTAGGAGGAAGAGAAGATGAAAGAAAGAAGTTTTCACGACCGGATCCATACCATCGGCAGACTCACGGTGATCTGTGCCCTGGTAAGCTTCATGGCCGTTCCCTTTGTGCTGGCCATGGTCAACCATATCCCCATGAATATTCCGCAGATCTTACAGAATGCGTTTCCGATCCTTCTGACCTTCAGTATCAGCGGGATCTGTGAGAACCTGTCCTTTATGCCCATCATCGGCAGCGGCGCTCTTTATATGGCCTGTGTGACTGGCAATGTGAGCAATATGAAGGTTCCGGCGGCTGTCAACGCCATGGAGGTGGCCGGTCACGCGCCGGGCAGTGAAAAGGCTGACGTGGTGGCTATGATCGCCGTAGCTGCCTCTACATTTGTGACCACGGCTATCGTATTTTTAGGAATGCTGTTCCTGGCTCCGATTTTTGCGCCGGTGTACAACAATCCGTTTTTACAGCCCGCATTCCAGAACATGGTGCCTGCCCTCATCGGCGCCCTGTTATTCCCATATATCTTAAAGGCGCCGAAGCAGGCCATCGTACCCATTATCCTGCCGGTGATCCTGATCTTTGTGGTGGGAAGGAGCTTTTTCTCCAGCAACCAGAGCTACATTATGGTGGGAGTGATCGTACTTTCAGCGCTGTATTCCTACGGGCTGTTTAAGAAAAAGATCATTGGATAAAGAAACTGGACAAGGAAGAAACGGAAAGGAGCATCATTATGAACAGGAAAGAGTTTGTGTTAAATGCCGTCAGCCGGAAGCAGGATCTGGTGGTGGAGGTCAGCGACCGGATCTTTGATTTTGCGGAGACAGGCTTCCATGAGTTCGAAACGGCAAAGCTGTACCAGCAGGTCCTGGAGAAGGAGGGCTTTGCAGTGGAGATGGGCATTGCCGGAATGCCCACGGCCTTTAAGGCCGCCTATGGAAGCGGAAAGCCGGTGGTGGGCTTTCTGGCCGAGTACGACGCGCTTCCGGAGCTTTCCCAGGTGGGCGGCTGCACAGAGAGAAAGCCAGTCTGCGGGGAAAATCCCGACGGCCATGGCTGCGGCCACAACCTTTTAGGCGCGGGGACCCTGGCTGCAGCCCTGGCAGTGAAGGCATACCTGGAGGAGAATCCGGGGAAGGGGACCGTGATCCTTTTTGGATGTCCCAGTGAGGAAAAGGGAAACGGAAAGACCATCATGGCCAGAGACGGGATCTTTGAAGGCGTGGATGCGGCCCTGACCTGGCATCCGGATACGGCCAATGCCGTATGGACCACCTCCTCCCTGGCCAATGTGAGCGTGTTCTTTAATTTCAAGGGCGTTACTTCCCACGCTGCCGCTGCGCCGGAGCTGGGCCGCTCTGCTCTGGATGCCGCCGAGCTCATGAGCGTGGGCGTCAACTACTTAAGAGAGCACATTATCTCCGACGCCAGGATCCACTACGCGTACCGGGATGTGGGAGGCATTGCCCCCAATGTGGTACAGGGCCACAGCCGGGTCCACTACTTTATCCGCGCTCCCAAGTCCTGGCAGGTGCAGGAGATCTATAAGCGGGTCATCGATGTGGCCGAGGGAGCTGCAAAGATGACTGGAACGGAAATGACCTATGAGCTTTACGCGGGACTTTCTGATTTTATCCCCAACCATGTCCTTTCGGAGGTGCTTTACGAGGCCCTGGAAGAGGTTGGGGGACCAGAGTTTGATGAGGCCGATTTTGCCCTGGCGAAAAGGTTCTTTACAGAAACGGCCACAGCCGATGAGCTGGAGGCCAAAAAGGCGGCTGTGAAGAAAAAATATGGCCAGGAGGCGGAGGCCTTTATGGAGCGGCCGCTGAATACAAGGATCGAGCCGCTGGTATGGGCAGGCAGGGTGCTGCCTGGCTCCACCGATGTGGGGGATGCCAGCTATGTGATGCCTACGGCCCAGCTGACCACGGCCACGGCCACCTTCGGAACAGCGGCTCATACCTGGCAGATGACGGCTCATGGAAATACGGAGATCGCCCACAAAGCCATGCTGACGGCCGGGAAGGCCATGGCACTGGCCGGGATCATGCTCTTTGAGGATCCGGAACTGGTAAAGAGAGCCAGGGAAGAGTGGCTTGGAGAGACTGGCGGCGTCTATGAATGCCCGATCCCCGACGGCGTGGGACCGAGACTGAACGAATAAACCCTGCGGGCAGAAAGCCGGCAGGAAAATAGAGGTGAAAACATGCAGAAAATACTTGAAAATGCATTGGAGATCGGACGGAAATATATTCCGGAGGGGGAGTGCGCCTCCTATATCCCGGAGCTGGCCAAAGCAGATAAAAACCATCTGGGCGTCTGCATCCGGACCAGGGGAATGGAAACGTTTTCCGCCGGAGACACGAAGGAGCGGTTTACGATCCAGAGTATCTCCAAAGTGATTACCCTGATGGTGGCGCTCCAGCACTGTGGGTTCGATAAGGTGTTTGAGAAGATGAACATGGAGCCTTCGGGCGATGCGTTCAACTCTCTGGTAAAGCTGGATCTTACCAGCGATAAGCCTTTTAATCCCATGATCAATGCAGGAGCCATCACCACTGCCGGCTATCTGGTGCCCGACGTGAGCTTTGAGGATATGTTAAACTACGCCAGACGTCTCTGTCTCGACAAGGACATCGTCATGGACGAAAAGGTATTCCGGTCTGAGATGGACCACTGCGCCAGGAACCGGGCCATCGCCTACCTGCTCCAGAGCAAGGGCATCCTGGAAAGCGATGTGGAAAAGAGCCTGGAGCTTTATACGCGGATGTGCTCCTTAAGCGTCACGGCAGAGAGCCTGGCCGGCCTGGGGCTGGTGCTGTCCAACGGAGGCAGGCATCCGGAGACAGGAGAACGGCTCATTGACAAATACGCTGTCCAGGTGGCCAAGACCATTATGCTGACCTGCGGCATGTACGACGGCTCCGGCGAGTTCGCCGTCCGGGTGGGGATCCCCTCCAAGAGCGGCGTCGGCGGCGGCATCCTGGCTGTGGTGGAAAAGTGCATGGGCATCGGCATCTATGGACCGGCCCTCAATGAAAAGGGCAACAGCATCGGCGGAAGCCACGTCCTGGAGTATCTTTCCAAGGAGCTGAACCTTCATATGTTCGCAGCCGAGCAGTGATCTCCGGCAGCGCTGCCGTTCACTGGCCTTTCAGTGAGCCGCGGCTTCCAGCGGCCGGGAAGCGGCCTGCTGGGACGGGAATCAAAAAACGCTTGACATATCATGACAGAATGAGTTATGATATTTCCAGTGTGAAGAGACATTATCGTTTTCATGCAAATGTATTTGTGACCACTTTCGCGCTCAGAAAGGCGGAAGTCAAGCCCACACGGACAGGCGGGTCAAACGCCGGCGCGGGAAACCGCATTATTGATTGAGTTAAAAGCTCAAATTTTATAAGCTGATCACTTTATAATCAACGCGCAGTGCGCACATCATCTTGTGAAACGGTCAATAAGAGCAGGAAACATATATTTGCGATTGAAGCATCGGAAACGATAACGGTCATTAAGAAACGGAAAACGGCACTGGACCGTACACGCCCGTTTCTCGGAATAGGAATCGTAAGGCAGATGATGGATTGCATCATCTGCCTTTTTTAACATAGGAAGCCTGCGGAAAAGGATCGTTTCCTGCATATGGGAAAATGGAAAGGGATTTGGGAATGGATAGAGAGAAACAGAAGAGAGCCCCCATTTATGAAGCACTGGAGGCGTTCAAGAAAAAGAGAGTGGTCCCCTTTGACGTGCCGGGCCACAAAAGAGGAAGAGGAAACCCGGAGCTGGTGCAGCTTCTGGGCGAAAAATGTGTGTCCCTGGATGTGAATTCCATGAAGCCGTTGGATAATCTGTGCCACCCGGTATCTGTGATCAAGGAGGCAGAGGAGCTGGCGGCAGAGGCCTTCGGCGCAGCCGGAGCCTATCTGATGGTAGGAGGCACCACGTCTGCGGTCCAGACCATGATCCTTTCCGTCTGCCGTGCAGGAGATAAGATCATCCTCCCCCGGAACGTCCATAAAAGCGTCATTAACGCCATGGTGCTCTGCGGAGCCGTCCCAGTCTATGTGAACCCGGATGTGAACCAGAAGCTGGGGATCTCCCTGGGGATGGAGGTGGACAAGGTCCGCCAGGCCATTGAGGACAATCCGGACGCTGTGGCCGTCTTTGTGAACAACCCCACCTACTATGGGATCTGCTCGGATATTAAGACCATCGTGGAACTGGCCCACGCCAGGGGAATGAAGGTCCTGGCTGACGAGGCCCACGGGACCCACCTGTACTTTGGAAAAAATCTTCCGGTGTCTGCCATGGAGGCCGGAGCGGATCTGGCGGCGGTGTCTATGCATAAATCCGGCGGAAGCCTGACCCAGAGCTCTCTGCTCCTGTTAAATAAAGGGGTCAACGCCGATTATGTGCGTCAGATCATCAACCTGACCCAGACCACCAGCGCCTCCTACCTGCTGTTGTCCAGCCTGGATATTTCCAGGCGGAACCTGGCCTTAAGGGGTGAGGAATCCTTTGGAAAGGTAGTGGATATGGCGGAGTACGCCAGGAGTGAGATCAACTCCATCGGCGGCTACTACGCTTATGGAAAGGAGCTGGTCAACGGCAACAGCGTATTTGACTACGACGTGACCAAGCTTTCCGTATATACAAGGGATATCGGCCTGGCGGGCATCGAGGTCTACGACCTTTTAAGGGACGAGTACGATATCCAGATCGAATTCGGAGATATCAGCAATATTCTGGCCTATATCTCCATCGGTGACAGGATCCAGGATATTGAACGTCTGGTGGGCGCTCTGGCGGATATTGAACGTTTGTATAAAAAAGACAGCACAGGCCTTTTATCAGGGGAATATATCTCCCCCAAGGTGGTCATGTCGCCCCAGAAGGCCTTTTATTCTGATAAGATCTCCCTTCCGGTGGAAAAATCCTCGGGAAGGGTCTGTGCAGAGTTCGTGATGTGCTATCCGCCGGGAATCCCGATCCTGGCCCCCGGCGAGATGATCACCGACGACATTGTGGAATATATCATGTATGCCAAGGAAAAGGGCTGCTCCATGCAGGGAACTGAGGATCCGGCTGTGGAGCATTTAATGGTCCTGGCAAATATTTAGAGCCGGTACGGCAATACTAAGGAGACTGGGAGGTGCAGAATGGAATTCTGGTTTTCAGAGCTGCATACGGGAAACGTAAAGCTTTCTGTCCGGATCGAAAAACAGCTTTTTTCCGGAGAAAGCGAATATCAGAGGATCGATGTGTTTGACTCCGAGGAGTTTGGAAAGTTTATTTCCCTGGACGGGGAGATCGTATTCTCTGAAAAAGATGAGTTTATTTATGATGAGATGGTGACCCATGTGCCCATGGCCGTCCATCCCCATGTGAAGAATGTGCTGATCATCGGCGGCGGCGACGGCGGCGTTGCCAAGGAGCTGTTGCAGTATAAATCCATCGAGAGCATCGACGTGGTGGAAACGGACCGGATGTTCGTGGACGTATGCCGGGAATATTTCCCGGAGGTGGCCTGCGCCCTGGATGATGAGAGGGTGAAGATCCATTATGACGACGGCCTGCGCTTCCTGAGAAATAAAAAGGGGATCTATGACCTGATCATCAACGATTCCACAGACCCCTTCGGCCATACGGAGGGCCTGTTCACAAAGGAATTTTACGGAAGCTGCTACAATGCCTTAAAGGACGACGGGATCACGGTCTACCAGCATGGAAGCCCCTTCTATGACGAGGACGAGGCGGCCTGCCGCAGCATGCACAGGAAGGCGTTCCGTTCCTTCCCCATCAGCCGCGTCTACCAGGCCCACATCCCCACCTGTCCGTCGGGCTACTGGCTGTTTGGCTTTGCATCGAAAAAGTATCATCCCATCAAGGATTTCAAGCCTAAGGAGTGGAATGGTCTTAAGATAGAAACATGGTATTACACGACCCATCTTCATATGGGAGCCTTTATGCTGCCCAAATATGTGGAGGATCTATTAGAAGAGGAGGAACAATAAAAATGAGCAGATTACTGATTATCGGATGCGGTGGCGTCGCTTCTGTGGCAGTCCATAAATGCTGCCAGAACAGCGAGGTATTTACGGAGATCATGATCGCCAGCCGTACGGTCTCCAAGTGTGAGGCCTTAAAGGCAGAGCTGGAGGGAAAGACCTCCACAAAGATCACCACAGCGAAGGTGGATGCCGACAATGTGGACGAGCTGGCAGCCTTAATGGAGTCCTATAAGCCGGACGCAGTATTAAACCTGGCTCTTCCCTACCAGGATCTGACCATCATGGACGCCTGCTTAAAGGCAGGAGTCAACTACATTGACACCGCCAACTATGAGCCCGAGGACACGGACGATCCGGAGTGGAGGGCCATTTATGAAAAACGCTGTAAGGAAGAGGGCTTCACAGCATATTTTGACTATTCCTGGCAGTGGGCATATAAAGAGAGATTCGAGAAGGCCGGCCTGATGGCTCTTTTAGGCACCGGCTTCGACCCGGGCGTGACCAGCGTGTTTACTGCCTACGCCTTAAAGCACTACTTTGACGAGATCCACACCATCGACATCTTAGACTGCAACGGCGGCGACCACGGCTACCCCTTCGCCACCAACTTTAATCCTGAGATCAACCTCCGGGAGGTTTCTGCCAACGGCTCCTACTGGGAGAACGGCCACTGGGTAGAGACAGAGCCCATGGAGATCAAGAGAGAGTACAACTTCCCCCAGGTGGGCCAGAAGGATATGTACCTTTTACATCACGAGGAGATCGAGGCCCTGGCAAAGAACATCCCGGGCGTAAAGCGGATCCGTTTCTTCATGACCTTCGGCCAGAGCTATCTGACCCATATGAAATGCCTGGAGAACGTGGGCATGTTATCCACCTCTCCGGTGGAATATAACGGCCAGGAGATCGTTCCGATCCAGTTCTTAAAGGCCCTTTTACCGGACCCCGCATCCTTAGGTCCCAGAACCGTCGGAAAGACCAACATCGGCTGTATCTTCACCGGCGTAAAGGACGGAAAGGAAAAGACCATTTATATCTACAATGTCTGCGACCATCAGGAATGCTATAAAGAGGTGGGCTCCCAGGCTGTTTCCTACACCACCGGCGTACCGGCCATGATCGGCGCCATGATGATGGTGACAGGAAAATGGAACGGCAAGGGCGTATTCAATGTAGAGGAGTTCGATCCCGATCCGTATATGGAGGCCTTAAATAAGTGGGGACTTCCGTGGGTAGTGGACGAAAATCCCCAGACCGTAGAGTAAAAACGGCGGGCCGCTGAAGGCGTGGCTTTCGGCGGCCCTTTTTAAAATGACAGAGGTGTGACCATGAACATACATGAGCTTCCGACTCCGTGCTATGTGATCGATGAAAAGAAGCTGAAGGAGAATCTGGAAATTCTGGCAGGCGTAAGGGACCGCACGGAATGCAGGATCCTGCTGGCCCAGAAGGCATTCTCCTGTTTTTATGAATACCCGCGGATCGCAGACTATCTGGACGGTACCACGGCCAGCGGCCTTTATGAGGCGCGGCTGGGCTATGAGGAGATGGGAGAGCCCTTTGGCCTGGAGACCCATGTGTTCGCCCCGGCCTTTAAAGCGGCTGAATTTGAGGAGATCGCCGGGATCTGCGACCATGTGATCTTCAATTCTGCGGCCCAGCTGGAAAAATTCCTTCCGGTATGCAGAAAAAACGGCGTGGGCGTGGGACTCAGGATCAATCCGGAGTGCTCCACCCAGGGGGATCACGCCATTTATGATCCCTGCGCTCCTGGCTCCCGTCTGGGAGTGACCTTGGAAAACTTCCCGGAGCATCTGGCCGGAGAGCTTTCCGGCCTCCATTTCCATACCCTCTGCGAGCAGAACGCCGACGATCTGGAGACGACTCTGGCAGCGGTGGAGGAAAAGTTCGGGAAATACCTGGAGCTCCCCAACATTGAATGGCTCAATATGGGCGGCGGCCACCACATCACCCGGCCGGACTACGATATCGCCCGTCTGGAGCGGTGCATCCTCCATATAAAGGAGACCTACGGCGTACAGGTATACCTGGAGCCGGGGGAGGCCATTGCCTTAAATGCAGGCTATCTGGTGACCGAGGTTATGGACATTGTGGAGAACGGGATCTCCACTCTGGTGCTGGACGCTTCGGCGGCCTGTCATATGCCGGATGTGTTGGAAATGCCCTACCGGCCGCCCCTTAAGGATTCCGGGAAGCCGGGAGAGAAGGCGTATACCTACCGCCTGTCCTCCTGTACCTGCCTGGCCGGGGATGTGATCGGGGATTATTCCTTTGACCATGAGATCCATGTGGGAGATAAGCTGTATTTTGAGGATATGGCCATTTATTCCATGGTGAAGAACAATACCTTCAACGGCATGGCCCTGCCGGCCATTGCTGTGATGGAGGAGGACGGAAACTGTAAGGTGATCCGGGAATTCGGATACGAAGACTTTAAAGGGCGGCTGGCGTAAATGCGGCCGCCTTTTTAAAACAGGAGAGTACAGAAAATTATGAAGAAATTAATGGGAATACCGGGAGAAGAGGGATATTCCATGCCCGGAGAATTTGAACCCCACAGAGGCTGCATCATGATCTGGCCCAAACGTCCCGGAAGCTGGAATTACGGAGCGGTAAAGGCCAGGGAGGCGTTTAAGAACGTGGCCCATGCCATTGCAGAGAGCGAGGACGTATATATGCTGGCAGAGCCGGACGTGGCTGAGGACGCCAGGACGGCCCTGGGGGTCACGGGGGAGGCCGCGGCGGAAACGCCAGGGACCGGAGCCCGGATCCATGTGCTGGAAATGGGATCTGACGATGCCTGGGCCAGGGACGTGGGCCCCACCTTTGTGAAGAATAGGGCAGGGGACGTCCGGGGCATCGACTGGGAATTCAACGCCTGGGGCGGAACCGTGGACGGTCTGTATGCCCATTGGGAAAAAGACGACCAGGTGGCGGAGCAGTTCTGTGAGGCCCTGGGGTATGAGTGCTATGAGGCCCATCCCTTTGTGCTGGAGGGCGGCTCCATCCACAGCGACGGCCAGGGGACCATCCTGGTGACAGAATCCTGCCTTTTAAGCGCCGGGAGGAATCCGGAGCTTACGAAGGAGGAGATCGAAGAAAGGCTCCTCTCATATCTGGGAGGGAAAAAGGTCATCTGGCTGCCCCGGGGGATCTATAACGACGAGACCAACGAGCATGTGGATAATATCTGTGCCTTCACAGCCCCGGGCCATGTGGTACTGGCCTGGACCGATGACGAGGCGGATCCCCAGTATGAGCTGTCCATGGCCTGCCTAAAGGCTCTGGAGGCTTCTGTGGACGCCTGTGGCCGCAGGCTCCAGGTCCATAAGCTTCCGATTCCTAAAACGCCTATCTGTGTTACGGAGGAGGATCTCAAGGGCTATGAATTTGAGCCTGGCGAGGACGTGCGGGAGGCCGGAGAGCGTCTGGCAGCCAGCTATGTGAATTTTTATATTTCCAACGGCGGGGTGGTCGTACCCCAGTTCGGAGACGAAAACGATGAGACGGCAGTAAGGATCCTGGCGGAGCTGTTCCCGGGACGGAAGGTGCATCCGGTGGCAGCCAGGAATATTCTTCTGGGCGGAGGCAACATCCACTGCATCACCCAGCAGATCCCTGCGTCCGGCGTCTGTGAGTCTTTATAAGGAGGTTTTTATGCGTAAGGTAACTGTGGCGGCAGTGCAGATGCGCTGCACGGAAAATGCAGAAGAAAATATCGCCAGGGCCGAGGCCCTGGTGCGGAAGGCGGCGGCAGAGGGAGCGCAGATCATCCTTCTCCCGGAGCTGTTTGAACGGCCCTATTTCTGCCAGGAGCGCAGATATGAATATTACGGGTATGCAAAGCCTGTGGAGGAAAACGATGCGGTGCGCCATTTTTCAAAGGTGGCGAAGGAGCTTTCTGTGGTGCTCCCCATCAGCTTTTATGAGAGGGACAAAAACCGCCTGTTCAATACTGTGGCCATTCTGGATGCGGACGGGGAGAATCTGGGGATCTACAGAAAGACACACATCCCCGACGACCATTATTATCAGGAAAAATTTTATTTCACTCCGGGCGATACGGGCTTTAAAGCCTTTAAGACCCGGTACGCTGTCATCGGCGTGGGCATCTGCTGGGACCAGTGGTTCCCGGAGACGGCCAGGTTCATGGCCGTAAAGGGCGCAGAGATCTTATTCTACCCAACAGCCATCGGCAGCGAGCCGATCCTGGAGGTGGACAGCATGCCCCACTGGAGACGGTGTATGCAGGGCCACAGCGCCTGCAATCTGATGCCGGTGATCGCCGCCAACCGGGTGGGCCTGGAGACGGTGGAGCCCTGTGCGGAAAATGGAAACCAGAGTTCTTCCCTCCGGTTCTATGGCTCCTCCTTTATCACCGACGGAACGGGAGAACTGGTAACATCCATGGACCGGGATTCGGAGGGCGTGATCACCGCCTCCTTCGATCTGGACGCCCTGGCGGAGGACCGCCTCTCCTGGGGATTGTTCCGGGACCGGAGACCGGAGCTGTATAAGGAGTAGGCCGGGGCGGGCGGCAGGCAGATGAAGGAACTGGCCCGCCCGGCGGGATCTGCGGATCTTTTCTGGCCGTCGGTTATGGATGCCATGACAAATATGTATACACGAAAACGGGTGCTGCCATTGAAAAGGCCGGGGGAATGGGATAAGATAAAGGACATCACAGGGAATAGACGGAGGAATATCTTATGGAATACAGGATCGCAGTGATCCCCGGCGACGGCATCGGGCCGGAGATCGTCACAGAGGCCAAAAAGGTTCTGGACCGGGTGGGCCAGGTCTTCGGCCATACGTTCCATTACACAGAAGTGGATATGGGCGGCGTTTCCATTGACAAATACGGCGTACCGCTGACAAAGGAGGCCCTGGAAACAGCAAAAAACAGCGATTCCGTCCTGCTTGGAGCCGTGGGCGGCCATGTGGGCAATTCCCGCTGGTATGATGTGGCTCCTGAGCTGCGTCCGGAGGCCGGGCTCCTGGCGATCCGGAAGGGGCTGAACCTCTTTGCCAATATCCGGCCTGCCTGTCTGTATGACGGGCTGGAGGACGCCTGCCCGTTAAAGCGGGAGATCATCGGAGACGGCTTTGATATGGTCATCGTCCGGGAGCTGACCGGAGGCCTGTACTTCGGGGAACGTCATACAGAGGAGGTCAACGGAATCATGCAGGCCACGGATACCCTGGTCTACAATGAGACGGAGATCCGCCGTGTGGCGGTGAAGGCCTTTGAAACGGCCATGAAGAGAAAGAAGAAGGTCACCAGCGTGGATAAGGCCAATGTGCTGGACTCCTCCAGGCTCTGGAGAAAGGTGGTGGCGGAGGTGGCGGCAGATTATCCGGAGGTGGCTCTGGAGAACATGCTGGTGGACAACTGCGCCATGCAGCTGGTGATGGATCCGGGCCAGTTCGACGTGATCTTAACGGAAAATATGTTCGGGGATATCCTGTCCGACGAGGCCAGCATGATCACCGGCTCCATCGGAATGCTTTCCTCCGCCAGCTTAAACGAAGGAAAGTTCGGCCTTTATGAGCCCAGCCACGGCTCTGCCCCGGATATTGCGGGAAAGGGCATTGCCAATCCCATTGCCACCATCCTTTCGGCGGCCATGATGCTGCGGTTTTCCTTTGATCTGGATAAGGAAGCGGAAGCGGTGGAAAATGCGGTGAAAAAGGTCCTGGCCGGGGGATATCGGACAGTGGATATTATGGCGGAGGGAATGAAGCAGACGGGAACGAAGGAAATGGGCGACCTGATCTGCAGTCAGATCGCATAAGGACCGTGGATCAGATACGGGGGCTGCTGGAAAGGAGGGGACTTGGCTTCTCCTTTCCAGCAGCCTTTTTGTATGGAATATGGCTCTGGTGCAGAAGGCATGGAAAAACAAATAATCAGAATAATTCTATACAATAACACAATTAAAAGATAACAGAAAAATAAAATAAAAATTTTTTACAAAAAAAAAAAAAAAAAA
>NZ_JAXXBR010000004.1:0-1894 GCF_037242085.1 Alitiscatomonas sp.
TACTCCTCATCCAGCTTCAATACGCTCATAAAGGCCTTCTGCGGGATCTCCACATTGCCCACCTGGCGCATCCGCTTCTTTCCTTCCTTCTGCTTTTCCAGAAGCTTCTTCTTACGGGAAATATCGCCGCCGTAGCACTTGGCCAGAACATCCTTGCGGACGGCCTTTACGGTCTCCCTGGCAATGATCTTGCCTCCCACAGCCGCCTGGATCGGGATCTCAAACAGATGTCTCGGGATCTCATCCTTCAGCTTTTCGCACATTTTCCTTCCTCTCTCATAGGCAGAGCCCTCGAAGACGATGAAGGATAAAGCGTCCACCTCTTCCCGGTTGATGAGGATGTCCAGCTTCACAAGCTCCGACTGTTCATAGCCCTTCAGCTCATAGTCAAAGGACGCGTAGCCTCTGGATCTGGATTTTAAGGCGTCGAAAAAGTCGTAAATGATCTCATTGAGAGGCAGCTCATATTTCAGAAGGGCCCTGGTGGCCTCAATATACTCCATCCCCAGGTATACGCCCCGGCGTTCCTGGCAAAGCTGCATGATAGCGCCCACAAATTCCGTGGTCACCATTACCTCCGCAGTGACCACCGGCTCCTCCATATATTCGATCTCCGAGGGATCCGGCATATTGGTGGGATTGGTCAGGTCGATGACCTCGCCGTTGGTCTTGTGGATCCGGTACACAACGCTGGGGGCCGTGGTCACCAGGTCCAGGTTGTATTCCCGCTCCAGCCGTTCCTGGATGATCTCCAGGTGGAGCAGGCCTAAGAAGCCGCAGCGGAAGCCAAAGCCCAGGGCCACCGAGGTCTCCGGCTCGAAAAACAGGGATGCGTCGTTTAGCTGGAGCTTTTCCAGGGCATCCCGCAGCTCCGGGTACTTGGCTCCGTCTGCCGGATACAGGCCGCAGTATACCATGGGGGTCACTTTCTTATAGCCCGGAAGGGGTTCCTTACAGGGATTGGACCGGTCGGTGATGGTATCGCCCACCCGGGTATCCCGGACATTTTTGATGCTGGCAGTGATGTAGCCCACCATACCGGCAGACAGCTCCTCGCAGGGGATGAACTGGCCTGCGCCGAAGTATCCCACCTCCACCACGTCATAGGACGCGCCGGTGGCCATCATCTTAATGGGGGTCCCACGTTTTACAGTTCCCTCCTTGATCCGGCAGAATACGATGACTCCCCGGTAGGAATCATAAACGGAGTCGAAGATCAGCGCCTGTAAGGGAGCCTCAGGATCTCCCTCCGGAGCCGGGATCTTTTCCACAATGGCCTCCAGCACATCCTCCACATTTAAACCGCTTTTGGCTGAGATCCTGGGAGCGTCGTGGGCCTCCAGGCCGATCACGTCCTCGATCTCCTCCGCCACCCGGTCGGGATCGGCACTGGGAAGGTCGATCTTGTTGATCACCGGGAACACATCCAGATCGTGGTCCAGGGCCAGATACACGTTGGCCAGGGTCTGGGCCTCGATCCCCTGGGCCGCGTCCACCACCAGGATAGCTCCGTCGCAGGCCGCCAGGCTCCGGGACACCTCGTAGTTAAAGTCCACGTGTCCGGGAGTGTCAATAAGGTTGAAAATATATTCTTCTCCGTTTTTTGCTTTATATACCGTCCGCACGGCCTGGGACTTGATGGTGATGCCCCTCTCTCTCTCCAGATCCATATTGTCCAGGATCTGGGCCTGCATCTCCCTGCTGGTCAGCAGCCCTGTCATTTCGATGATCCTGTCCGCCAGCGTTGACTTGCCGTGGTCAATATGGGCAATGATGCAAAAGTTTCTGATTCTGCTCTGATCGACAGCCGTCATTTATGTTCCTCTTTTCTAAAATTTCTTACGCCAAATATACCATTTTTTCCGCATCCGCGCAAGGGTTTCCGCAGGATCCG
>NZ_JAXXBR010000097.1:0-22520 GCF_037242085.1 Alitiscatomonas sp.
TCTTCCGATCTCCTGCGGATAATATCCTCGGTATAACCCATTTGAAATGCCGTTTTTACCACACACACCACGGATACTTGCGATGGTGCTGTAGAAATACCCGTCATCATAAAGCTTAATAAACCACAGCTTTGCATCTGACATTTTGATGTCACGAATGATTTCAGCCATTGTCGGTTCCTCTTTCTTAATAATTGTTTAAATCAAAACTTCCCATTTTCCATAGCGTTTTCCATCGACTCTGCGAATGTATTCCTTCTTTTGCAAGGATTCCATAATTCGCTTTACAGTGCTGAGAGATTTTCCGATCTCTGACACAAGGTCTTTTTGCTTAATTGACGGGTTCTTATAAATCAATTCTAAGACCGCCAGTTCTTCTAAAGTGCATTCCAAAGTGTCAAAATGAGACTTTGGAACTTTAGGATTGACACTTTGGAGATTAGCCTCCGTATAGTCCACATGCATATATCTGTTTTTCAGTTCATATTCCGTTCCCAAGATCAAATTACTGAAAAACATTTCCAGGAATTCTGTAGTAGCGTGAATACTGTTCTGCAAATCATTATAATTTGCTCTTACCAATGCGTTGCGAAAATACCAAGAGTTCTTTTCAAAGGCATCGTTATTTACCTTAAATCCGAAGGTTTTCATGTACTTAATCATAAAAACTGCCGTGGCTCTGGTGTTGCCCTCACAAAACGGATGAATCTGCCATATATCCGAAGCGAATTTGGCAAGATGCTTCACGCTACGTTCTACAGACAAACCTCCATAAGAAAACTGCTTCTCTGTTGCGAAATCATAGTCAAGGGTGTCTTTGATACTGTTCCACGCTGCGTAGGTGACAGTATCGCCTTTCAGCACCCATTCTTTTTTCGTAATATTGTATTGACGAATCTGACCGGCATGGGGAAACACACCTTCAAACAGTCTGCGATGAATCGTCAGCCATTCAGCCGGTGAGAACTGAAATGCTTTCTCGCCCAACAACTTCGCAATTCTTGCGGACACAATATCCGCTTCCCTGGTGTCGTTCTCAATCTCCATACGGTCCGTACGCTGCTCGTAATAACTCTGAATACGTTTCTGTGCTTCGTCAATGCTGATTTTTCCTTCGATATGTTCCTTGGCAGTATCTAATAGATAAGCAGAGGTTTTCAAACCATCTACCGCCTGCAAGCCGATTGCAGTCTGCCACGCTTCACTTTTTTCAATTTGATCAGGTTCACCCTGTTTGATATATTCTTCAAGCTCAAATTGCCAGTTTTTTTCTGCTGACATAGCTGCACCCCGTTTCCTGCTTAATATTTAATCCTAAAATAATCCAAATATGCTTTATATTTATCCTGTGCTGTCAAACAGGTATCTGTCAGATACCCCTTCTCATTGTTCCACTCTTTCAAGCCACGATAGTAGAACATCTTCAAATTATCCTCGATAATGAACGGAACGATATTATATTTCAGGCATTCCTTAAACATAATCAGCCTGCCCACACGGCCATTGCCATCCTGGAACGGATGGATTCTCTCAAACTTCACATGAAAATCCAGAACATCCTCAAAAGTCTTTTCCTCTTTTCCGTTGTACTCAGTCAGCAGAGCTTTCATTTTATCGGCAGCTTCTTCCGGCATTGCTGTCGGCATACCACCAGCTTCATTGGGCCTTTTCTTGTAATCACCTACCGAAAACCACTCCAATCGTGAATCACTGGTTCCGGATTTCAAAATCAAATGCAGCTCTTTGATAAACTTCTCGGACAGTGCAGATTTCGCATTATCAATAATCATATCAATACATCGAAAATGGTTGGCTGTTTCAATCACATCATCCACATTCAATGTTTCATTTTCCACGCTGATGGTATTTGTCTCAAAAATATATCTTGTCTGATCGTAAGTCAACCGGCTGCCTTCCATATGATTGGAATTATAGGTTAAATCAATCTGTGTCTTATGATAAATCCCCCCGGAATATTTACTTTTCTTTTCTTCCTGAAGAATAGAAAGCAAAGTTTTCGGCTTATTCTCCTTCTGATTTGCTCGTAATGGCTTTGCTGCATCTTCCGGTACATTCCAGGTCTTTCCGGTAAGAAACGCCCCTGGAACACGTCCATGAGCACAATAATTACGAACACTTCTCTCCGATATATCCCATCTTTTTGCTGTCTCTGCAACAGAAAGGTATCGCATCTAATATCCTCCGCCTATCTCAATCTCAGATTTTCCAACTCATTTACAGTTCCTGGGTTTTGTATACATAGTAGCCTTCGTAGTAGTAGCTGTGATCTATGCCTTTCATATAGATTTCTCTGTCATTTACATTGTCTGTAAGGGAATTTTTCAAAAGGAACTTAATTTCTATATCTTTAATCGGGCTGCGCTCCATGGCCAGCAGATAATCTTCCTTATCCACTTTACTCCAGTCAACGACATATCCGATTTCTTTTTTCAGCATCAGATCCAGCCAGATTCTTGTGCTTCTGCCGTTGCCTTCCCTAAACGGATGAGCCACGTTCATTTCCACATATTTTTCGACAATTTCATCAAATGTGGACTGGGGCATTTTGTCAATGCTCTGCAAAGCTGCATCCAGATATATCAATGGAGCAAAACGGAAATTCCCTTTTGAAATATTCACTTTGCGAACCTCACCGGCAAAATCATATATTTCATCAAAAAGATACTTATGAATCTTAGCAAGGCTTTCAAAGGTTCCAGCTTCTAAACTTTCCAAATATCCACTTTCAAACATTTCAACTGCTTTCTGCTTGCTGATTTTTTCTTCTATTCTTGCTAATTCCGCTGAATCTGTAATTCCCAGTTTGTTTTCAAGCATTACATTACCTCGCATTCTAACGATAATCGAATATCTCAGAATAATTATACCACATTATCGGCAATTATTACAGTTTTTTATACATCGCTTCATGTTTTATTTTTGCCGATTGGGGTAAAAATATACAGATGAGCAGGACAACGACAACTCGACAATAAAACTATACTTATATAATTATCAGCATATTTTCATAAAATTTGTGTGATTTACCAACGACAAAAACCTCACCTAAAATGAAAATCCGTTTTACAACTCACTTTTCCTCGTTTTTTTGTTTATTTTTTGTATGAAAACTTAAAATCTGCACTTTACTCATTTTCAAAACTTTGAATATTTTTCACTTTTGAAAGCAAAAGCATTATATCCCTATATAACAGAAGAAACCATCCCGTTTCCGAGCTGGTTTCTTCCAATCATCCTTCCTCTGTCGGAAAGACGCATATATTTCTCTAATAATCGCTCCGCTTTTCTCTTGACCATGTGTTTCATATGCCCGCTTTTATGTGGGATATTTTTATAAGAGAGCTAGCTGACGAATCAAAATCAGTTATCCCTCTTTTATGGATCATGAAAACATGTTGCAAAATCGTTGCCACAGAGGGTATTAAGCCTTAGAAAACCCAGGCATTCCAGGCTTTTTCGGGTCTCTGAAATCATTCCCACCCGCTCATTCCCTATCCTGCTCCCAAAACCCTAGTCCGTCGTCTTCTGATACTCCAGCGTATATCCATTGGGGTCAGAAAAGAAGAAGGAATACACCGGAAATTTCGTGTGGTGGGCCGGCGGAGCAGAAAGTCCCAGAGCCGGTCGGGTCTTTAAGGCTTCATACATGCGGTCCACATCCTCCAGGGACGGTAGATTAAAGGAAATGCACTGGCCTGTGGCCATGGGCCGGTCTGGACCGTAATCGCAGAAGGCCAGATAACCGTACCCGCAGTCAAACCACACGCTGGACCCCAGATCCTTATAAACGGGGAGCCCTAAAACAGTGGTATAATATTTTTTTGTTTCCTCCATATTTTTGCACGGAAAGAATATTACGCTGGATTCTGGTTTCATATGAGACTCCTTTCTTTTTTCCATGGATGTCCCTGGATTACCGGCCAGCCTGGTCCTCCAGGGTATCCACATCCCAAAGTTCTCTCTCTTCCTCTACTTCAAAAAAATGTACCTGGTCCATATGGGCTTTCATGACCCGTTTTCCTCCCCGGTCCCCGGACAGAGCCAGAAGCTCATCCTTATAAAATGCAGAAAACCACACCGGATTCCCCGGCTCCCCCAGGCAGGAAATGCAGCCGATCGGATGGCTTTCCCTATCTCCATCCGAAACCTTCTTCATGAATTCCAGAAAAGTCTCCACGGTCCTTTCCGAAAGCCACGGCTGGTCGGCCACAAAAAACACATAGGCGTCCGGCTCTCTCCCGGCCTCCTGCCTGCACATTCCAGAGATCGGGCTGGATCCCGGCATTCCCGCCAGGATCCCGGCCCGGATGCTGTGGGATACTCCCTCCCGACTCTGGGGGCTGTATACAGGATACAGACGGCCAGAGCCGGCAAGAAGGGCCCTCCGCTCCTTTTCCACAGAGGGATCGCAGACAGGCCCGTGGCCTTCTCCTACTGCCTCCTGCAAAAGCTCCTCATACTGGGACACTACCACGATCTCCAGCTCCTTATGCCTTTCTGCCACAGCCGCCAGCCGGTCCAGCAGATGCAGGTACATGGGCTTCTGCCCGACCATATGAAAAAGCTTGTTTTTTCCAAACCGGCGGCTGTTTCCAGCCGCCAGATACACGCATCTTATTTTCATTTCTTCAGCAGTCCCATGGCGATCTTCTCACTGGTGATGGGAAGCTCCTTAAACCACAGCCCTGTGGCGTTGGCAATGGCATGGGCAATGGCCGGGGACGGCGTGTTGATGACGATCTCTCCGATGGACTTGGCTCCGAAGGGGCCGGTGGGCTCATAGCTGCTTTCAAATTCTACCCGCAGCCTTCCCATATCCAGCCGGGTGGGGATCTTATACTGCATGAACGAGTTGTTCATCATATGACCCTTTTTGTCGTACTGGACATTCTCATATAAGGCCATTCCAATTCCCTGGACAATGCCGCCCTCGGTCTGGACCCGGGCCAGGTTGGGATTGATGACCGTTCCGCAGTCCACCACAGCCGCATAGTCCAGGATCTCCACATGGCCCGTCTCCTTATCCAGCTCGATCTCCACCGCGCCTGCCATGAACGGCGGCGGCGATACGGGAGAGCTGTGGGTCTCCGTCACCTGGAGGGCTTCCTGGCTGCCGCACATGGACGCCGTCCCCAGGTCTGTCAGAGTCACCGACTCTCCGGTAGCCGGATCCAGGAAGCGTGTCCCGTCAAACTCCAGTTCCGCGCCGGAAACATCCGCCGCATACCGCGCTCTCAGAAGCTCCGCCGCCTTGTCCTCCATCTTCTCCAGCAGCTTTCCGCAGGCTCTTTCCACGGCCTTTCCCGTCACATAGGTGGTGCTGGATGCATAGGATCCGGAGTCGTAGGGGGAGGCGTCCGTATCCGCCCCGTAAACGGTGATCTGGTCTGTGGAGCAGTCCAGGCACTCCGCCGCCATCTGGGCCAGGATGGTATCGCAGCCTGTTCCCATGTCTGCCGCCCCGATGGTCAGCGTATAGTATCCGTCCTCATTGAGCTTGATGGAAGCCGAGCCCACGTCCACGCCGGAGATCCCGGAGCCCTGCATGGCCATGGCGATGCCGACGCTCCTCACCTTTCCATTTCCCATGTCCCGGCAGGGGAATTTTTCCTTCCAACCGATCATCTCCGCTGTACGCATCAGACATTGATCCAGGGTACAGCTTGCCGCTGTCTCGCCGTAATAGGCCGGCATCACATCTCCCTGGCGCACCACATTTTTGAGACGCAGCTCCACCGGATCCATGTGCAGCTTTTCCGCCAGCTGGTTGACTGCCGACTCCACGGCAAAGATCCCCTGGGTGGCTCCGTAGCCCCGGTAGGCTCCCGCCGACATCACGTTGGTATAGACCACATCGTAGGCAAACCGGTGGGCTTTGGGAGTACCGTACAGCGGAATGGACTTATGGCCGGAAAGTCCCACAGTCGTGGGTCCGTGCTCGCCATATGCTCCTGTATTGGATAAGGTATACACATCGATGGCCTGGATGATCCCGTCCTTATTGGCTCCGATCCGCACAGAGACCTCCATCTCATGGCGGGGAGTGGAGGCCGTCTGGCTCTCCGTCCGGGAAAAGATCATTTTGGACGGCCGCCCCGTCTTCCAGGTGACAAAAGCCGGGAAGATCTCAGAAACCACCGTCTGCTTCGCTCCGAAGCCGCCGCCGATCCTGGGCTTCACGACCCGGATCTTCGACTTGGGGATCCCCAGGGCGTTGGAAATGATCCGCCGCACATGGAACACGATCTGGGTGGAGCTTAAAATGTTCAGCCGTCCGTAGGCGTCAAAATAGCAGCAGGTCCGGAAGGTCTCCATCATGGCCTGCTGGTCGGCCAGGGTATGGTATGTACCCTCTGCCACCACGTCGCACTCTGCCAGGACCGCATCCACATCTCCCTGTCCGGATACCTCGCTGGCGCACAGATTTCTCTTATTGTCCGCTCCCACAGGACAAAGAGATCTCCAGCTGTCCTCGGGATGGACCAGGATCTCGTTATCCTTGGCAGTCCGGAAGTCCAGAATAGCCGGAAGCACCTCATACTGCACCTTCACCAGCTTTAAGGCCCGGTCCACGGCGTCCTCGGTCTCCCCGGCCACAATGGCCACCGGATCTCCCACATACCGCACATGCCGGTCCAGGATCAGCCGGTCGTAGGGGCTGGGCTCCGGATACGTCTGCCCGGCCATGGTAAACCGCTCTGCAGGCACGTCCTCCCAGGTATAAACGGCTGCGATCCCCGGCACCTTCATGGCCGCATCCGTCTTTACAGACTGGATCATGGCATTGGCGTGGGGGCTCCTTAACACCTTAACGATCAGACAGTCCCTGGGGGCCAGATCGTCCATATACACCGGTTTTCCCATCAGAAGCGCCATGGCGTCCTTCTTACGGATCCCCTGATTTACATTCTTCATGACGCTCCTCCCTTCTTTTTATATTCGATAAATGCACGGATCCCCCGGAGCTGTCCCTCGTAGCCGGAGCAGCGGCACAGGTTCCCGGCCAGATATTCCCGGATCTCATCGTCCGTGGGGTCCGGATTTTCCCGGAACATGGCAATGGCGTTCATGACCATGCCCGGATTGCAGAAGCCGCACTGTTCCGCTCCCTGGTCGGCGATGAACGCTCCGAACTCCTCGGCCTCCTTCTGGAGACCCTCCAGGGTGTCGATCCTGTGGCCGTCGGCCCGGGCCGCCAGGACAGAACAGGAAAGGACCGGCTTATCATCCATAAACACCGTGCAGAGGCCGCAGTTGGACGACTCGCAGCCCCGCTTCACGCTGAGACAGCCGTGATCCCGTAAAAAATCAATGAGAAGCCTGTCGTCAGAGATCAGCGCCTCCACATTTTTCCCATTTAAGACCAGTGAAATCTTCATGCCCTCTGTCCCTCCTTCTCTTCTGTCAGGCAGGCCGGAGCGCCGGCTCCTGCGGCCTGTCCGCTTCCGCCGTACAATGCTTCCATCAGTCCCCGGTACAGGAGAATGCCCGCCAGATGGCTGCGGAATTCCTTTCCCGCCCGGATATTGCTGCCCGTGGGGACCACAGATGCAAGCTCCGCAGCCAGAACCTTCCGCGCTTCCTCTCCGGAGGCCTGGAACCGCTCCAGCCATTCTGCCGGAAGCTCATAGGATCTGGCCCGGGCCGGAGTCGCCCCGAAAACAGCCCGTCCGGCAGCCCGTTCCCCTTCTCCGGATCTCCATCCTTCCCCGACGGCCACCGCACAGGCCATCACAGGAAAATCCGTCTTTGTGTTCCGGTGGGACAGGTAGGCGTACCGCCGTTTCTCCTTCTTTACGATGACCCTCACCAGAATATCATTTTCTGCTCCCTCTGCCGCAAACCGCTCCATGGGCACCAGACCTCCATGGTACAGCTCCACCCAGGAATCCAGGGCCAGGAACATGGTCAGCACGTCAGAAAATCCAAACCGTCCAAAAATACTGCCGCCCACGGTGGCCAGGTTCCGGAACTGGACGCCCACGATGTGACGCAGGCTCTCCCGGACGGCCCCGCCGGTCATGGCGTCAAGCCCCTTATGGAGCTCCAGCTCCCTTAAGCTGGTCATGGCCCCGATCCTGTATTCCTCCTCTGTCTCTTCAATACCGGAAAGTCCCAGGTCCGACAGATCGATGACCGTCTGAACCGTCCGGTTCTGCATTTTCAGCCACAGCATGCCGCCGAGGATATGGGCCGATTTTTTCTGGTTCCGCACATAAGCGTCCTCCAGGCTTTCCGCCCGCACATATTCTCTGAATTTAAGCATCCGTTTCCCTCCTCCATATGATTTTCTATTATAAGCCGCAGGACGGATATTTTCCACTTTTACTTTCTAAAAAGGGCCCGTCTGGCCTGTTCCGGCCTCCTTCCTGCTTTCATTCCGGAAGCCAGCAGCCAGGCCCTTTAAGCCTCCTTCTCTCTGGGGATCACAATGTTCAGGACAATGGCCAGGATCGCTGCCGGAACGATACCGGAGCCTCCGAAGATCAGCTGTACTGCCTCGGGAAGTCCGGCGATCACTGCGCCATTGGCACCAATGCCGTAGCCAAGTCCCAGGGCCGTGGATACGATGGTGATGTTCCTGGCTGTCAGCGGCTCCTTTGTGATCAGCTGGATGCCGCTGATGACGATGGATGAAAACATCATCACCGCCGCTCCGCCCAGAACGCTCTGGGGCATAATGGAGATCAGCGCCGCCAGCTTGGGGAGCAGGCCGCAGAACACCAGGAATACGGCTCCTGTGGCCAGGGCATGCCGGTTGACGATCTTTGTCATGGCCACCAGGCCCACGTTCTGACTGAAGGATGTGTTGGGCAGCACGCCGAACAGGGCTGCAAAGCTGGAGCCCAGACCGTCGCAGATAACGCCGCCGGAAAGCTCAGAATCGGTCGCTTCCCGTCCCATGCCGCCTTCCATCACGCCGGAAATATCGCCCACGGTCTCCACTGCCGTTACGATGAACATGATCAGCACCGGAACGATGGCACGCAGGTCAAAGACCAGGGGGACCGGCATCAGCTTCGGTATGGAAAACCAGGAGGCCTCCGCCACCTTGTCCCAGTTTAAGACCCATGCCTTGGTATACTCCACGCCATCAGCAGTAATGCCTGTGGGGGATAAAAAGAGGCCCATGACAGCCGACGCAATATATCCGGCGATGATTCCGATCAGAATGGACGATGCGCTGGTCATGCCCTTTGTTCCGTGCTTAAACGCGATGATCACCACTGTCACAAGAGCGCCCAGAGCCAGGTTCTCAATGGAACCAAAATCAGCTGCCATATTTCCGCCGCCAAAGGAATTGACGCCCACGGATACCAGGGACAGGCCGATGGAAAGGACTACTGTTCCAGTGACCACTGCCGGGAAAAACCGCCTCAGGGGCTTTAATAAAAAGCCCAGGACCGTCTCAAACAGGCCGCCAAGAACGGAGGCCAGCATAATGGCCCCGTAGCCGGCAATGCCGCCGCCCATGACCTTTGCCACACTGTTGAATACACCGATGAAGCCGGAGCTGGTTCCCATGATAATGGGGACCTTTCCTCCCACAGGACCGATGGCGTAAAGCTGCACCAGTGTCACGATCCCGGCCACCAGCATGGCGTTCTGCAGCAGATCCACCTGCAGCTCTGCAAATTCGCTGCCTGCTCCAATGCCGCAGGCGCCTGTGATGATGAGGATCGGAGTCAGATTTCCCACAAACATGGCCAGCACATGCTGAAGCCCCAGGGGAACTGCCTTTGTGAGCGGAAGCTTCCCATAAAAGTCAAACGCCGCTCCTTTTGTTTCTGCTTTTTCCACTTTTCTCTCTCCTTTTTAGCCTTTTTCTGCTTTTTTCAGCCCCTCTATCATGGGCGATAGGAGAAAAAAAGTCAATAACCCAATGAATATTCAGAAACTTTAATTATTTCTAATAATTCGGAATTTTTCTTGCATTAAAAGCCAGTTGGGACGGAAAAAATTCATCAGCTGCCAGTAACCGGCCCCCAGAAGGCCATATTCCCGGATCAGGTCAAACTTTCCCTGAATGCTCCGCACATCCTCGAACCAGATCTCATGCTGGATCCCGTACTGCCAGTAACGAAGGTATGGGGACCAGGCCGTCTCGTCGAACCGGATCGGGACTCCATGATCGATGGCCCGGGCCACCGCCTCTCGGTTGCTGATGGACTGGGCCTTTGTGGTCCCGCGCACATAGGGAAGGGGCCATTCATACCCATAATTGGGGATCCCCAGGCTGATCTTTTCCACCGGAATGGCTGAAACCGCGTACTCCACCACCCGGCGGACCATATTGAGGGGGGCTACGGCCATGGGAGGGCCGTATGTATATCCCCATTCATACGTCATCAGCATCACCCGGTCCGCCGCCTCCCCTAACAGACGGTAATCGATTCCTTCATATAAAAGCCCCTTCTGGTCCGGCGACGTTTTCGGAGCCAGGGCCACAGAGACCGGATAACCGAATACCTGGAGCACACGGCGCACACGGCCTGTAAATTCTGCAAAGGCCGGCCCGTCCTCTGCCCGGACGTACTCAAAATCAATGTCCAGCCCCCGGTAGCCCTTTTCTGTCATCGTCCGTCCCAGCTCCCAGATCAGCCTCTCCTGGAGTCTCCTGTCCTCCATCAGCGCCGTCACCAGATTGTTGTTAAAGCGGCCGTCTGTTCCCAGGGGCGTCAGGACCATCACAGGATCCACACCGGCATCCGCTGCCTGGCGGATCAGCCAGGTATCATCGGACGAAGGCGGGATCAGTGTTCCCTGTTCTGTAAAGCCGTAGGAAAAAATATAAAGATCTGTCAGAAACGGAAGCGTCTGCTCCGCCGTCTCCCTTGAAATAAACGGATATGCATAACCAAATGAGTATAGCTCCCGCCTGGACTGTTCCCGGTCCGCCGCCGGTCCTTCCGGGATCAGGAGCGACTGGCCCACAGCCAGGCGGTATGGATATTCTATCTGGTTGGCCCACAGAAGCTCTCCCACAGGGATACCGGCCGTCTCTGCGATCCGGTCCACATTGTCTCCTTCCTTTACCACGTAAACTGACACGTTCTCCCGCTCCCCATCCATTTCTTTCCTAATTAATATATGAGCATGGGCTGTCCGGGGGAACGAAAAAACGCACCTGCGTGCTTTTCCGCCTGCGGACGGGCCGCTTTTTTGCTCCCTCTGCGGAAAAACTGCTTCCGGCCCATGGCTGTCCCTGCGGAGCGTTTTAATATCATGGGACGCATTTTCCCATGATATAAAAATACCCGGAAAAGAACGTTCCCATATGGAACCGTCCCTTCCGGGTGATTTCAGTCATATCCGTTCAGTTATCGCTCAGCCAGCGCTGTCAGCCGTCCGTCCACCACGTCGATCAGGATGGTATCTCCTGTATGGACACCGTCGGAAAGGATCAGCTTTGCCGCCAGGGTCTCCACATTTTTCTGCAGATACCGTTTCAGCGGTCTGGCTCCGTAAACCGGATCGTAGCCATTGTCCACGATGAACTGCTTTGCCTCATCGGACAGGGCGATGGTCAGCTCCTTATCGGCCAGACGCCGGTTGATGTCTGCCGCCAGAAGATCCACGATCCCTCCGATGTCGTCCTTTGTCAGAGGCTTAAAGAGGATGGTCTCATCCAGACGGTTTAAAAACTCTGGACGGAAATGGGCCCGAAGGTCGTTCATGACCATCTGCTCCGCCTCCGGCCGGATATTCCCGTTCTCATCGATGCCCTCCAGGAGATACTGGGAGCCGATGTTGGAGGTCAGGATGAGGATCGTATTCTTAAAGTCCACGGTCTTTCCCATGGAATCGGTAATCCGCCCGTCGTCCAGTACCTGTAAAAGCACGTTGAACACATCCGGATGGGCCTTTTCCACCTCGTCAAATAAGACCACGCAGTAGGGCTTTCTGCGGACTGCCTCGGTCAGCTGGCCGCCCTCATCGTAGCCCACATATCCTGGAGGAGCACCGATGAGACGGGACACGGAATGCTTTTCCATATATTCGCTCATATCGATCCGCACCATGTTGTTCTCGTCATCAAACAGGCTCTCCGCCAGGGCCTTGGCCAGCTCCGTCTTTCCGACGCCGGTGGGGCCTAAGAACAGGAAGGAGCCGATGGGCTTGGTGGGATCCTTGATCCCGGCCTTGGACCGGATAATGGCCTCTGTGACCTTCTCCACGCCTTCATCCTGGCCCACCACCCGCTTATGGAGCTGTTCATCCAGATGAAGTGTCTTATTCCGCTCGCTTTCTGTAAGCTTTGCCACCGGGATCCCCGTCCACCGGGAAATGATCCTGGCGATCTCCTCTTCCGTAACGCTTTCATGGACCAGACTCAGATCCTGGTTCTTTACCTTTTCCTCCTCGGCCTCCAGCTCCTTTTCCAGCTGCGGAAGCTTTCCGTACTGGAGCTCCGCCGCCTTATTCAAGTCATACTTCTGCTGGGCGTCCTGGATCTGGCGGTGCAGGCTCTCAATCTCCTCACGGAGGCTGGAAAGCCGATCCACCGACGCCTTCTCGTTCTCCCACTGGGCCTTCTGGGAGGCAAAGGTGTCATGAAGCTCCGCCAGCTCCTTCTGGAGATCCGCCAGCCGCTCCTGGCTCAGATGGTCGGTTTCCTTCTTTAAGGCCGCCTCCTCGATCTCCAGCTGCATGATCTTCCTGGACAGCTCGTCTAGCTCGGTGGGCATGGAGTCCAGCTCGGTCTTTATCATGGCGCAGGCCTCGTCCACCAGGTCAATGGCCTTATCCGGAAGGAACCGGTCGCTGATATACCGGTTGGACAGGACCGCCGCCGAAACCAGGGCCGAATCGGTGATCTTTACTCCATGGAAGACCTCATACCGGTCCTTCAGTCCCCGGAGGATGGAGATGGTATCCTCCACCGTGGGCTCATCCACCGTCACCGGCTGGAACCGCCGCTCCAGGGCCGGATCCTTTTCAATATATTTCCGATATTCGTCCAGGGTCGTGGCGCCGATGCAGTGGAGCTCGCCCCTGGCCAGCATGGGCTTTAACATATTTCCGGCATCCATGGAACCCTCGGTCTTTCCCGCTCCCACAATGGTATGAAGCTCATCGATGAAGAGAATGATCTGCCCCTCGCTCTTTTTCACTTCCTCCAGAACAGCCTTTAACCGCTCCTCAAATTCGCCCCGGTATTTGGCTCCTGCCACCAGTGCTCCCATATCCAGGGAAAACAGCTTTTTATCCTTTAAGCCCTCCGGCACATCGCCGCGGACGATCCTCTGGGCAAGGCCCTCCACCACGGCCGTCTTTCCGACGCCTGGCTCGCCGATGAGCACCGGGTTATTCTTTGTCTTCCGGGACAGGATCCGGACCACATTCCGGATCTCCGCATCCCGGCCGATGACCGGGTCCAGCTTCTGGTCCCTGGCCCGCTCCACCAGATCGGCCCCATATTTATTTAAGGTATCATAAGTAGCCTCTGGATTGTCGCTGACCACCCGCTGGTTTCCGCGGACGGTGGAAAGAGCCTGTAAAAAATTGTTCCGGTCAATGGCGTACAAACGGAACAGCTCCTTTAAAGCCCGGTTGGGCTCCTTTAACAGGCATAAGAACAGGTGCTCCACGGAAACATACTCGTCTCCCATGGCCTTTGCCTCGTCCTCTGCGCTGATGAGGACCTTGTTCAGATCGTTGGTCAGATAGACCTGGCCGCCGCCGGAAACCTTCGGAAGCTTATTTAACGCCTGCTCCGCCTCGTTTAAAAACTGTCCGCCGGAGATTCCCATTTTCGTTACCAGCTTCATGATCAGGCTGTCCTCCAGCCGCAGGAGGCTCACCAGAAGATGCTCCTGGTCGATCTGCTGGTTTCCATATTCATAAGCCAGCTTCTCGCAGCCCTGGACGGCCTCCACTGACTTTTGTGTAAACTTACTGATATTCATATACAATCCTCCTTTTGAAAAGGAAATGGTCTTGTTTATTTGTTCTAGGCAGAATATAACACATGTTATTAGCACTGTCAATGGGTGAGTGCTAATTTTTTTTTTGAAGAATTTGTGAATCCTTGATTTTACTGGTCTCACAGGGATTTTTCACTTGCTTTTGCACTCGATTTTCTTGATTTGACCACATTTTTACGACAACGACTTATGGTTTATACCACAGCAGTCACAGTTTCTGGCAGGTTCATTTTAGACATCTCATTCTCCACATGAGACTTCTCTACAATATGATTATAGACATTCATTGTGATCTATGCATCTGAATGGCCCATGACATACTGCATAACTTTGGGGTTGACATTGTTCTCACCCAGCCTGGTACATCCCGTATGACGAAGGGTATGCGATGAAATAGGGGGCATCAGCTCTGTCTCTCGCTTCTCATCTTCTGCCAATTTACTTTCTTATTATAGGCATTGACGCTATTTTTCAGAAAGCTGTTCACTCCCGCCGGCATGATCGGATGTTCATGCTTTGTATTGAAAATAAATCCACTACGTCCACCAATCTCCACATTACTCTGTAAACCGGGCATCAGGTTCAGTTCTCTCTGCTTACGGAGCACATCATATACCATCTGTGTCATAGGAATATCTCTGATGCCTGCATCCGTTTTAGTTCCTAAGTCATGGAAGCAATAGCCTAAGTGTTCATCTATTTCAGCTTCCATCATTTCCTTGATGGTGCCGCCAAGCAGATCTTTAAGGGCATCTTGAATGTCCTGGGCAGACTCGATGTCATACTCCTGCAGGAGCATCTGAATGATATTTTCTTTTTCCTTCAGTCATTTGTACTTTGTGTACGGTTTTCTTTTCTCTTGCCATGATAAAAGGCCTCCTATGATTTATTATCTTATCATAGAAGACCTTTTAAATCTTTATTTACATAAAACTTTCATAGACTCTTCAACGATGGGGGGATTTTTCTGCCTTTTTCAGATAATTCTCTTCAGTTATTTATCCATCTATCCACATTTCTCCAATATCCTCAGAAGGAATCTTTTTTGTTTTATATACAAAAGCTACACTATACTTCGCTCTGGTAACTGCCACATAAAACTTTGAAAGACTTTCAGCTTTCATATCCTTCGATTTCCCTGACAGCCAATTTAACATTGGCTGTGTCGGATATATCAAAACTCTGTCGAAAGTAAGTCCCTTTGATGATCCAAAAGTCGTTACTTCAAATTTTGTATTTACCTTAGTTTTTTTGTCATATCTAAGCTGTATCGGATTATATGTTTCCATATAGCTATCAATATTTTTTTCGTTAATCCAAAATATTCCATCATGTCCCGTTTTTTCATTCATAGCAGAATCACATGGCTTCATATCAGGATACATCTGATTTGCAAGATTACATATGATCTGATTATTTCGATGAGATGTAGATAATGTTGTGGTATCAATATTCATTCCAGTAATATTATCCTGCACAAAATCCACTATTTTCCCACCTGCATACTTTTTATGTTTTGCTTCGTAATGAGTTCGATATGTCGTCTGACGGGGATCTCCTACTAAAGTCATATTGCAGCCAACCTCGTATAGCTTTTTTATAACTTCTAAATCATATCCGGCAAAATCTTGTATTTCATCTACAAAAACATAAGAAAAAATTTTTCGTATTCTGCGAAATACACAGCCATTCGATAATCCATCCAAAACACATGGCAGTTTTGAAATCATATTTGAATATACATTACCGGAAGCCGTGACATATTTTTTCTCATTTGTATCCTTTAGTCTCAATAAATTTTTATCTGCCTTATTCACTAATAACACACCGGATACCCTGTTATTTATAAGATAGCTTTGGTAAGGTCGTATACCATGCTTGATTAGCAGCGAAAACCACGGCATAATAGTTACATTGGATGGAATACAACCATTTATTTCGTAAAATTTGTCTCTAATGCTTTGTTCATTAGCATCGGTATAAGTTGTTATCAAAACATTTTCAGAAATCTCCAATGCCTTCTTTACAAGAAATGTTGTTTTTCCTGCCCCTGCCGCCGCAATAATTAGACTACTCATTTTTTATTGCCCTCATTATATACTCAGGATATTTAATTTTCGTAGCCGATTCAAAAATTGCTATGGCACAATCCGTCTTATGAGCGTGCATATATTTGTGCATCTCATCATCCGTATCGTAGTTAGTTCCAAAAATATTATTCATTGCTTCTCGCCCATTTTCTTTCAATATTTTCGGCTCAAAGGTATTATAATTAAAATCCTTATCTGACAGTTTCAAGTCACCTGTATCCACTACCTCATCAACGCATATATGGATACATGGTATTTCTTCGTATTCTCTGTACTTTTTCTTAGCAGCTTCAATATTTCCATCGTTGTCCGTAACAACAACCGTTTCTTTGTTTAATATCTGTGCAATTTCAAGATACCGCTTAAATGTCACCCCACCTACGGTCATTACATCTATTCCGTCTTGGATAGGAAGCCGCCCCTCATGAGTATCCATATATGCCCGCTGAACAACCAGCTCATCTGAATCGCCCTCTACTAAGATTGATTTTTTACAAAGAATCAGTCGCAGTGTATCATAACCTGCCACTTTTTTGAAAAATTCAAAAGTTTCTTTTTTGAGCGATTGCATCGAGCAACAATTATCGTCTGAAAGTAAAATTAAATTTTCCAGTCCGAGTTTATTAGCGACAAAGCTACTATGCGTTGATGCTATAATCTGTCTACCAGATGCAGCCTTTTCTATAACTCCCATCAATTCGCTTAATCGAGAAAAAGACAAATGACTTTCAGGTTCTTCAATCAAAATAATACTTGCTTTTTCTGCCTGTTTATGACTTAAAGCTAATTGTGTTTTTATAATACATTGTGCACCTTTTCCAGCATGAGCAAACGGGATTCCATCCACCTGCGTAACCAAACTTGACTCCCAGGAATTTTGAACTCCCTGATCGGCACTCAATGATAATTTTCCATTCATAACCGTAGACGCTGCACTAATTTTCTCATTGATTGACTGAATTGCTTCATTTTGTGCAAACTCATCTATCATATTTCTATGGGCTTGTGTTATTGCTGTTATGTCCTCTGGTTCAAGGAAATCCTTTACTACTCTGGAAATATATACATCAGACCCATTTTGGTATCTGTAATTTGACGAATCAATCATTACAGACTTTATTGGTATGAATCTGGGCATTTTTTCATCTCGGCTAAAAGAAAACCATTTAGCTTCATAAAATTCAATAGGCAAACTTGTAATTTTTTCTGTTTTCAGCAAACTTTCATATTCTGAATTAAATTTATCAGAAAAACTAATTGTGAATCTGATTCCCTCTATACCATCACTTTTTTCGGAATTACCATTTCCTTCATATTCAGGCAATGTTCCACTTTTGAAATATAACTCAATCATTATTTCTGGAGGTGCAATCGGCTGTCCATTTTCCACTGATGCCAGGTATTCCTCAACTGCTTCTCTATTAAATAAATATGTTGATAGCTGATTTCTAATATTTCGACCAGCATACATACCCGTTAAAGCCACATGAATGGCTTCAAGAATAGTAGATTTTCCAGATTCATTATCCCCAACCAGAAGATTGATATTTTCATTAAATTTTACTTCAAACGGATTTTTAAACTTCTTAAAATTTTGAATGATTACCTTCTCAATAGCCATTCGTAGCCTCCTATCTTCGATTTTACTCTATCCCCAATGCCTTAAACACCGCATCTTCCGCACTCTGATACGGAATCAGCTGAAATGCACTCATCAGATCAGCCGGAACGCTTGCAAAATCAACAAATGAGGTACTTGGAATCAGCACCTTCT
Source organism: Alitiscatomonas sp. (assembly GCF_037242085.1). Taxonomy (NCBI): domain Bacteria; kingdom Bacillati; phylum Bacillota; class Clostridia; order Lachnospirales; family Lachnospiraceae; genus Alitiscatomonas; species Alitiscatomonas sp. Next base: position 17,814 of record NZ_JAXXBR010000097.1, read on the forward strand.
TTGCACCGCTATCCAGGCACACTTGAAGCGTGTTTGCAAGTTCATCCACCTTTATCATTGTGCCACTAATTGTTATATCTCCCAACACTGCCAAGTTGCTGACAACAGGCTTTCCAAGGGCAATCGAACAAAGTGCAATCAATGTTGGAAGTGCCAATTTGTCTGTCATACCGATACCATGCAAATCCTGATAATTGATGATGTAATCCTTGGTCGAGGTGCTGATAGAGCCACTGATCCGATTGCCGTTGGCTTTCAGATAATTAAATGCCGTGTTCACAGCTTCCTTGCATTTAGAATCGCTACCTAAGCCAGTCCGTTCAATTTTGCCATTGCCTGGAAGCATCTGGCTTTCCAAACGAAATACACCAATCATGCCACTTTTTCCTCTGGATACGGTATAAACCTGTCCCGGATTACACATTCCATCCGGTATCAGCTTACCGCCACCCTGTTCTGGTACGGAAACATAATGTTCTGACATATCTTCTAGATCTATATAAGAAAAGTTTACATCATAAAATTCCATACCGCCCAGCTTCTTCAATTGCTCCTTGACACGGCGACGCATTTCCAATGCAATCTGAATAATTTCTTCCAGTTCTTCTTTGGTAAACTCACCATTTGGATACATCAACTTCAGATAACCGTCTATCATACGACGAACCGCAATTGTATCACGCTGATTCAGATTTCTCCCCAGACGGAAGTAGTGATCAAGTGCATCTCCATACTGCTCCTTGCGAAGCTCTCGGATGAACTCTGCCAAATAGTCACTGATAAAACCGTAATCATCGGTAAAATGCTCCGGTCTGAACTTCGGTATCTCCCATCCTGGAAGATAACAATGCATACGATCAAGAAATGCTGTATCTGTTCCCATTTCCTGCGGGAAAGGTGCAAACAGACTGGACGTTTTCAACAGCACGTCCACACTCTGATTGATATTTCCCACAAATACCATGGACGCAGTAGCAGCTTTTTCTTCTTTGCCACGGGCAAAAGAGCCGGATGCCATGTAATCCTTCATAATCTGAATGCCATCTTTATCTTTAAACTTGATACCAGCCACTTCATCAAAGGCTACACAGTCCCATAAGCCGACCAGTCCGACCGTTTTGCGTCCCATATTGTAAAACAGGTTTGCAACCGTCGTCTGTCCACCGGAAATTAAAATACTGTTCGGTGAAATCTCTTTGTAAAGATGAGATTTACCGGTACTTCTCGGTCCAAGCTCACAAAGATTAAAGTTATTTTCAACTAATGGAATCATACGGGTCAAAAGTAACCATTTCTCACGGTATGTGAATTCATCTGGCTCCATGCCGATAGAACGAAGAAGAATATCCAGCCATTCATCTTTCGTAAAAGCTGTTCGTCCCTGTTTCAGTTCATCAATATCAATGTGCGGCATCTGGATTGGCGTCAGCTTACGGATACTGATTGGTGAAATATCTTTCTGCTTTTTCTGTTTGGAACGAAGCGGATTTCCATCAATGTCCTCAATACCAAAGTTATTGTCGCCTTCAACCTCATAATCCAGCTGAACAATACACCAGATACCGCCACAGAGCAGGCGATCAAATTTTTCTGGATATTCATCGGCAATCGGTACATTGCCAACTCCCAAATTGGAAAACTCTGCAAAAAAGCAGTCCTTTTTCATATCCAGTCGAACAGTCACCATATCAATGATTGTGTGAATGCCTTTTTTACGCAGCTGAGACAGAATTTTCTGTGATTCATCCGGACGTACAAAGTTGTCAGCAAGAATACGCTTCACATTCTGTACGCCTTTTTCAATGACCGTTTCATCATCTGAGCTACAATATTGCCCCAGTAGAAACTCAAGAACATACACCGGGACATTCGCCCCTTCCTTGATTTTCTTTGTCAGGTCTTTCCGAACAATCTTACCGTCAAAGTTCTGACGGAGCTTGTTCTTTATTTCTTCACGGGTGCTTTCACCCTCTGTAAATTGCTCCATCTTTCTCTCCTCCTGCGGTATTAACTAAAAAAATCAAACTCATCCACCGCAAAGGCGATGTCAATCTGGAATGGCTCCCGCTGTGGCAGCTGTAATCCCTGTTCATCTGCAATTACCAGATAATAAGTAGCTGTATTGCTGTATTTCAGAGATTTCAAATTAAACTGACAACGGAAAGTTCTTTCTGCACCGTTATCGCTGGTCTTATCTGCAATAATCTTCTGAATATCACTAATCTGCTTGCCGTCCTCATCTGTAAAGTAAACCTGATAGGTTGCAGCTTCACGGTTTGTACTGACTGCATCTTTTTGATAGAAGTTCAATGAAAAAATCATATTACTGATCTTACGGTTTGCGGACAGTAAATTAACCGTTACCGGCTTAGTATCATATTTCTGCTTATTTCGCTTATATTCCATAGAATCGTTACGGAGATAATGATACTCAATCACTGGAACAACCATTTCCTGCAAGCTGATACCACCATGCACAAAATTCATACCGCCACCATTCATTTTGATACGAATACTTTCTCTCGGTGCAAATCCATCAAATTCTGTATTTCCGCCCAGGAATTTTACAGGCATCAAGTAATCTGGTTGCACACCCTTCTGCATAATTGCATATCTTCTGCCATACTCCACACATCGCCTGATACTTTCTATCTTTGTAATGTCAGAGTTTGTTACATCCACATCAAAAAAGCCTCTTTTATCTACTTTGTCCTCTTCCTTCAAAGGACTGTATGTATAAAGAAATCCATGGTCTGCCGTAATTAAAATATTCGTTCCGCCAAATTCATTTACAATGATACGCACAAGATTCTTCAATTCTGAAATTGCCTTGTCACACGCAGCAAAAACAGCAGTATCCGAAGTATGGCTGGCTTCATCTATGGTATCGTGATAAATATAAACTACATCCATACCTTTTACCAAAGCACTTCTTTCCGCTCGTTTCATAGCAATGATGTCATTATACTTTAAAGCCACGCTTGCCGAATCTTCTGTTTTCAGAACCTTGTCCCTATAAGTACTTGCCGTAGACTGTCCATCTGCCAAAACCGTCAAAATATCGTTCCGAACCTCTACTGTCAGTTCTTTGTGCGGCAACAAAGCTGCCATACCAAACTTTGTAGTAGAGGGGAAGATACTCTGCATACTGCTGATAGAAACCTTACTTTGCGTTTCTCGCTGAAGCTGATCTGCCATCGTAGCTGCCACTTCATAACGCATGGCATCTGAGATAATTACAAATACTTTCGTATCCGAGGTTTGGATACGGGAACGGTAAAAATCCTCCTGTTGCGGTACTTCCAGAACTTTACCGTAAGTTGCCAGTTCATCCGCACATACATCCGACCAGTTGTTGCCCAACTCACCTAAGAACCAGTGCGTATAAAGTCCTTCCACCTTATCGACAACATGCTTGAACAAATCATCCAGCAGAATATTGGAAGTCTCCAAACTCTTTTGAAAACTAAGATGGAACAAACGGTAATACGTGTCCATCTGATAGTAACTCTCAGTATATTCTTTCCAGATACTTTTCGCTTCTGCGGTATGGAATCCGGCAGAATGTTTCTTAAAGAAACTTTGCATATTCGCCACTTGTAAGATACCGTCATAAAAATTTTCAAATGGCTCATACCATACACAGGTTCTACGTTTTTCAACGGTATTCGTAATGGTATCCACATCAATAATATGGTCACTGATCTCTGTCATTAGCTTTGTCAGAATTACTTCATTAATACACGGAAAGCACTCTGTTCCTACCAGATCCTCTACTGCCAGCTTTTCAAAGCGCTGATGCAGACGGGCTTCATCCTCAACATAACGTGCCACATCATATAATTGCGGAATGTTATCACTATGAAGCCATTCAGAAATAAAATCATAGCAATATGCCTGATGTGGCATAGAAATAAAACCGTCCAATCCGGCAAGATATTCCTGCCGCATGGTACGGGTCGCTGCAGTTAAAAGCAGATGAATTGCCAACCGCCCAAGGTCTGGTTTTTCCTCCACAAATCCGCATCCCTGACGAACCATCGCCCAAAAAGCTGCGTCTGCATGATATTTTACAAAATCCTGATAAACCGTATTATTATTCAAATCCAGTCCCGCCTGGAACACACTACGGAGAATCATATTAGGCTGTGCATCTTTCAATCCACAGATTGCCGCCATGACAGCCATGTGTAACTGTGCCGGTGTTTCCGGAACTTTATTCTGTGTACTAGCTTTCAAACGACGGTCTTTCGCATTGAAGTAAGCACGATAATTTTTAACCTGTTTCCTCATTGCCGGATTTGATATAAGTCCCATCTCATCCATCCAGATAGAAATCAGATCTGCCCGAAACTCTTCACTGTAAAGCTCTACATCCAGAAGCCAGTTATCATCCGGGCGATTATAGACACACGGACTGTAAACCAGATAATTTGTGGTCAAATCATCTACTGAAAGCAGTTTTTTTACAGAAAACGCATTATTTCCTGTCAGCGCAATCACCTTTGCATTTTCCAAAACCACTTCATCCAGTTTATCCTCAAATTCCTTATCTTCATCATACCAGAAAATGATACGACGCTGATAAAACTCAGGCAGAGGTGCAGCAAATCTGCGATTTAAATCTTGTATTATTTTATCTGTATCCATGCTGTCCTCCTACCTTATAATTTTCCAATTTGCTTTTCGTTTTGTTCCGCCCTGTAC
>NZ_JAXXBR010000111.1:0-1885 GCF_037242085.1 Alitiscatomonas sp.
CCGCCGGATGATACGTCCCCACGATCCGCATCACATTCTCCCGGATCCTGTCCCCGTCCTCATTGGCGGTCACATAAAGCTCCTCCAGCTGCCCCTCAAACCGCTCCATATCGAACTCGATGGGCTTTCCGATATGAATTAACTTATTGGGCGTATCCTGCATCCCTTCCTCGTTCATGAGAAGCTCCTCATATAACTTCTCCCCGGGCCGCAGGCCCGTGAACACGATGGGGATATCCACGTCCGGTGTGTACCCGGACAGCCGGATCAGGTTCTTTGCCAGATCCAGGATCTTCATGGGCTCCCCCATGTCCAGGACGAAGATCTCCCCGCCCTTGGCATAGGCTCCGGCCTGTAATACCAGCGACACCGCCTCCGGGATCGTCATGAAATACCGGATGATATCCGGGTGGGTCACCGTCACCGGACCGCCCTGCTCGATCTGCTTTTTAAAGAGCGGGATCACGGACCCGTTGCTTCCCAGTACATTTCCGAACCGCACGGCCACAAAGTCCGTCTTTGACCTGGCGTTCATCATCTGCACCACCATCTCGCACATCCGCTTGGACGCCCCCATGATGTTGGTGGGGTTCACGGCCTTGTCCGTGGAGATCAGCACGAAACGACTGGTTCCATATTTATCCGCCGCCTTTGCCGTCTTATATGTACCAAACACGTTGTTCTTGATGGCCTCGTTGGGGCTGTCCTCCATGAGGGGCACATGCTTGTGGGCCGCCGCATGGTACACGATGTCGGGACGGTATTTCTCAAACACCGTCTCGATCCGGTGGGTGTTCCGGACAGAGCCGATGAGCACCACCAGGTCCAGGTCCGGATACTTTTCCTTAAGCTCCAGCTGGATGTCGTAGGCGTTGTTTTCGTAAATATCAAAGATAATTAACTGCTTCGGGTTATGGCTTGCCACCTGGCGGCACAGCTCGCTTCCGATGGAGCCGCCTCCCCCGGTCACTAAGACCACCTTCCCGCTGACGTAGCCCATGATCTCGTCTAAGTTCACCCGGATGGGATCCCGGCCTAAAAGGTCCTCGATCTCCACGTTCCGGAGTTTTGCGATGCTCACCTCGCCGTTGATCAGCTGGTAGATGCCCGGCAGGATCTTCACCTGGCAGCCCGTCTCCCGGCAGATCTCGATGATGGCCTTACGCTCCCTGGCTGAGGCCGACGGGATGGCGATGTAGATCTCGTCGATCTTATATTCTTCCACAAGCCGCGGGATGTCGTTCCGGTTCCCGGCCACGGGAACGCCGTTTAGGAACTTCCCGGCCTTGTTCTTGTCATCGTCCACAAAGCAGACCACGCAGCCGTTGACCAGGGAACTGGTGGTCATCTCCTTCAGGATCACGGAACCAGAGGTCCCGGCGCCCACGATCACGATCCGCTTTGCCGCTTTTTTACTATGGTTCCCGAATAAGGAGATCACCACCCGATAGGAGAGACGGATCCCCAGCTCCTCGGCACAGAGGGCCGCAAAGGACACTAAAAAGAAGCTCCTGGGCACGGAAAGCTGTAAGAGCATCATCCCGGCGATCTGTACCAGGGAGGCCAGGCCGCAGGCCGCCACCACATGGAGGGCTTCCCGGACCCCGGCCACGCTCCACATGGTGGAGTACATCCGGGCCAGGAAGAAGATCACCAGGGAGGCCAGGATATAATAGGGAAGGAACTCCAGGGCCGCCCGGGCGTATTCCGGTGGGATCTTGGAAATATTTAAATCAAACCGGACAAAAAGGCCTAAAAAAGAGGCCAGGCAGAGCGCAAGGACGTCTGCGGCCATTAAGATGCCCATGCGGACGCGCTTGTCCCTGGGCAGGTATTTTTCCAGAAATTCGTACATCAGATCTTCCTCGGATTCGTTGTTTTCATG
>NZ_JAXXBR010000003.1:0-1798 GCF_037242085.1 Alitiscatomonas sp.
CAGGGAAAAGATCCTGAACAACGTGTGGAATTACGATTATTTCGGCGACGCCAGGACCATCGACACCCATGTAAAGAAGCTCCGCAGCAAGTTAGGAGAAAAGGGCGAGCTCATAAAGACCATCTGGGGCATGGGCTATAAGTTTGAGGTGAACGCATAATGAAATCCATACGGACGCGGATGACGGTGATCTTTGTGGGCCTTATGATGGCCATGATCGCCGTGATCTGGGGGATCAACAAATGGTATCTGGAAAAATACTATATAACTGAGAAGGTGGAGTCCATTGAAGCGGCCTACGATGCGTTCAACTGGCAGCTGGAGTCCAACGCAGAGCGGGGCATCTCCATCCAGGAGGCCATGAAGCGGGAGCAGGATGCAGACGGAAACATAAAGGAAGGAAATCTCCAGAAGCTGTTCCGGGATTTCAGCGACAAGGCCAATGTTTCCATGCTGATGATCGACAACAGCGCCGATTCGTCGGCAGTCTATTCCACGGCCAGGGACGCGAAATTTTTAAGGGACCGGATGGAGCGGTATATTTTTGGAAAAAACCATATGGACGTAAAGGTGCTGGAGGAGAATGAAGCCTATACGCTCCAGGTCACCTTCGACCCGTGGAGAGACGGCAGCTATCTGGAAAGCTGGGGCTTTTTTTCGGATAACAGCACAGCTTTTATTATGAGCACCCCTCTTTCCAGCATCAGCGAGAGTACCATGCTCTCCAACCGGTTTCTGGCTTATGTGGGCATCTTTGCCGTACTGATCGGCGGGATCGTGGTCTATTTTGTGGCAGGACGGCTTACGGTCCCCATTAATCAGCTTTCCAGGCTTTCGGAAAAAATGTCCCAGCTGGATTTTGACGCCAGATATGAACCGGAGAAGAGGGAGTATACAGAGATCGGGGTCCTGGGAAAGAACATGAATACGCTGTCCAGGCGCCTCAGGGAGACCATCGGTGAGCTGAAATCTGTCAATAACCAGCTTCAGAAGGATATTGAGGAGAAGACACGGATCGACGAGATGCGAAAGGAATTCATTGCCAACGTATCCCATGAGCTGAAAACGCCCATTGCTTTGATCCAGGGCTACGCAGAGGGCCTCCAGGAAGGCATGGGCGAGGATAAGGAGAGCCGGGATTATTACTGTGACGTGATCGTGGATGAGGCCGGAAAGATGAATAAGATGGTAAAACAGCTTTTGACCCTGTCATCTCTGGAAAGCGGCAGCGACCGGACGGTCATGGAACGGTTCGATCTGACTGAGCTGATCCAGGGAGTCATCAATTCAGCGAGGATCATGGTCCAGCAGGCGGAAGCAGAGGTGAAGTTTGAATGCAGCGGCCCGGTGTGGGTCTGGGCAGATGAATTTAAGATCGAAGAAGTGGTGACCAACTATCTGAGCAATGCCATCCATCACGCCGGAGGGGAGAAAAAAATCGTGATCCGCATTACGAGAGATGGAGATAAGGTCCGGGTATCTGTATTTAACACGGGAACGCCGATCCCCGAGGAGGCGCTTCCCAACCTGTGGATGAAGTTCTATAAGGTGGATAAAGCGAGGACCAGAGAATACGGCGGGACCGGCATCGGTCTTTCCATTGTGAAGGCCATCATGGATGCCCATCATGAATCCTGCGGCGTGGAAAACTGGGAAAACGGAGTGGAATTCTGGTTTACATTGGACGGCAGCAGCCAGTAAAAAGTACAGGCGGCATATCTTGTGTTCTGCACAGGATGTGCCGCCTTATCTTGTATATATAAAAGGAACAGAAAAAAGAAACGTGAAAAACGCAAAA
>NZ_JAXXBR010000026.1:0-21396 GCF_037242085.1 Alitiscatomonas sp.
ACCAGCTCCAGGGGATTAAAGGGCTTTGTGATATAATCGTCCGCCCCGATGTTTAAGCCCAGGATCTTATCGGTATCCTCGGATTTGGCCGACAGGATGATAATGGGGATGCTGCTGGTCTCGCGCACCTTTAAGGTGGTGCGGATCCCGTCCAATCCCGGCATCATCACATCCACGATCATCAGGTTCACCTCGTGGTCCTCCAGGTATTCCAGGGCCTCGTAGCCGTCATAGGCCTTGATGACCTCAAAGCCCTCTCCCGTAAGATAAATATTAATAGCTTCAACAATCTGTTTATCGTCATCGCATACAAGAATCGTCTGCATAAGTTCCCTCCTTTAAAGTTTTATCCAGGTAAAAATACGTTCACCACATCCAGTATAACATAAAAATGCGGTGAACGTATTAAAAATTCCTGTCAATTAATTAAAACGGAAAACAGCGGTTCCGTAAGCCGGAAGCGGGTAGGCAAAGGAATAGGGCTGGCCGTCGCATTCAGATTTTACGGAGCGCTTTGAGAAGGCATGCTCCCCGCGCTTATAGAGGCCGTGCTCATTGTCCAGGATCAGCGTATAGGTTCCTGATTTGGGAACGCCCACCCGGTAATCGTCCCGGGCCATGGGAGTGAAGTTGATGACGAACAGGAGGTTCTTTTTCCCTGTTTCATCCCGGCGGATGAAGCTGAAGATGCTCCGGTCGCCGTCGTTGGCGTTGATCCACTGGAAACCGTTCCAATCGCTGTCCAGCCGGTAAAGGGCCGGATATTTCTGGTAGATATGGAGCAGGTCGCTGTAATATTTTAGCAGGTCCCTGTGCTGGGGCTCCTCTGCCAGATACCAGTCCAGGGCTGTTTTTTCGTCCCACTCATGGTACTGGCCGAAATCCTGGCCCATGAATAAGAGCTTTTTGCCCGGATGGCCCATCATGAAGGTATAGCCGGCCTTCAGGTTCGCAAATTTATCGTCCGGGAAGCCGGGCATTTTATTGATCATGGAGCATTTTAAATGGACCACCTCGTCATGGGACAGGGTCAGGATGTAGTTTTCACTGGTGGCATAGGTGATCCCGAAGGTCATCTTGTTATGGTTGAATTTTCGGAAATATGGATCCAATTTCATATATTCCAGAAAATCGTGCATCCATCCCATATTCCACTTGAAGGTAAAGCCCAGGCCGCCTTCCTCCGGCGCCTTTGTGACGCCGGGCCATGCGGTGGATTCCTCAGCGATCATGATGGCTCCGGTCATATGGCCTGTAAGGACACTGTTTAAATGGCGGAAGAATTCAATGGCCTCCAGATTTTTATTTTCTCCATACTGGTTGGGGACCCAGTTCCCGTTGCTGCGCCCGTAGTCCAGATACAGCATGGAGGCCACGGCGTCCACCCGGAGTCCGTCCACATGGAAATTCTCCACCCAGTAAAGGGCGTTGGCGATCAGGAAGTTTTTCACCTCGTTTTTCCCGTAATCAAAGACCTTTGTTCCCCAGTCGGGATGCTCGCCTTTTCTGGGATCTGCGTACTCATAAAGCGGTTCCCCGTCAAAATCTGCCAGGCCATGGGCGTCTTTTGGGAAATGGGCCGGGACCCAGTCTAAGATCACGCCGATCCCCTTTTTGTGGAGATAATTGACGAAGTACATGAAATCCCTGGGACCTCCATAGCGGGAGGTGGGAGCGTAGTAGCCGGTCACCTGGTAGCCCCAGGAGCCGTCGTAGGGATGCTCCGCGATGCCCATGAGCTCCACATGGGTGTAGCCCATTTTTACCACATAGTCGGCCAGCTCGTGGGCCGCCTCCTTATATGTATAATAGCCTTCCTTTTCCGGCCGGCTGGCCTTTCTCCAGGAGCCCAGATGGACCTCATAAATGGCCATGGGAGCTTTTTCCGGCTCTGTGTGCTTCCGTTTCTCCATCCATTTCTCATCGCTCCAGGAAAAGCCGGAGATATCGGTGGTGATGGAGGCGGTTCCTGGCCGGAATTCGGCGCTGAATGCATAGGGATCCGCTTTAAAAAGGATCTTGTCATCCTTTGTGGTGATGGCAAATTTATAAAGCTCGCCAGTTCCAAGGCCTGGTATGAAGGCTTCGTAGATGCCGGAATCCTCCAGGGGCTTCATGGGAGACGCCTCCGGATCCCATCCATTGAAGTCCCCAACGACGCCCACAGACTTCGCATGGGGCGCCCAGACGGCAAAGTACATACCCGGCTTTCCGCCATAGGTGCGGGGATGGGCCCCCAGCTTTTCAAAGATCTTATAGTGGGTACCCTGACCGAACAGGTAGCGGTCCAGTTCTGTAATGAAGCCGGTACCGGCCGGTCTTCCGGCCTTTTTTGCTGTGGTTTTACTGCTTTTTCCTGAATTTTTCATACTCTTATGCCTCCCGAAGTTTAAAGATCGCGCCGCCTGACGGCGGAAGGGTCACAGAAAGCCTTCCGTTTTCCACCGGTATGGAAGGAGCTTCCGCGTCCAGAAGGTTTATGGCCTGGGACGCCGGGAACGGGACCGGTATGGAAAGGGCTGCGGGCTGGCTGTCATTGTTGACTGCCGAAAGGATCATTGTATTTTCTCCCAGCCGGCCAAACGCATACTGGCGGTTGGTCAGAAGAAGTTCTTTATACGTTCCGTCATGGAGCTCCGGATTATCCCGGTGGATCCGGGCCAGGGCGGCGATATGGTCCGTGATGGGGCCGGTCTTCTGTTCCATATCCTTTAAGGAAAGGGCAGGGCGGAGCGCCTCGTCAGATTCCCGGGTGCGCGCTCCCTGGATCCCCCATTCGCTTCCGTAGTACACGGACGGGATCCCGGGAAGGGTGAATAAAAGCTGGTATACGGGGAACAGGTGGTCTGGTTCCCGCAGCTTGCTGGCGATCCTGTCCTCGTCGTGGTTATCCGTAAAGGTATACAGAGCCCTTCCCACAGATTCCAGCCGCTTCACATTGTGGGCGATCTCAAAATAGTTATGGTCGTTGTGACCGGAGTAAAGAGCCTTATGGAGCTCATAATTGGTAACAGAGTGAAGCATTTCTCCATTGACCCATCTTCCGTATTCTCCGTGGATCACCTCGCCCATGAGCCAGAAATCCTCCTTCATGGAGGCGGTGCAGCTGCGCAGCTCCTTCATGAAGGCAAAATCTAAAACATTGGCGCAGTCCAGGCGGAGGCCGTCGATGTGTAAGGTATCGATCCAGAATTTTACGGTATCCATCAGATACTCTCTGACCGCCGGGTTCTGCAGGTTCAGGCACGGGAGCTCATAGTGGCCCTGCCATGCCTCGTATCCGAAGGAGTCGCCCATGGGGCTTCCCCAGCCGAAGTTTACTCCGCGGTACCAGTCCTTATAGGGAGAGGCTTCTCTCTTTTCCTGGATATCGCGGAAGGCGGGAAATTCCCGTCCGGTGTGGTTGAACACGGCGTCAACTGCCACACGGATCCCATGTTCGTGACACTGGTCCACGAAATTTGTAAAATCTTCATTTGTCCCCAGTCTCCGGTCCACCAGGCGCAGATCCCTGGTGTCATAGCCGTGGCCTGTGGATTCAAAGACCGGACCGATATAAAGGGCGGTGCAGCCCAGATCCCGTATGTGGGGGATCCATTGGAGCAGCTCATCAAAACGACAGGCTGCGGAGGTTTCATGATTTGTCTTAGGAGCTCCCAGGAGCCCCAAAGGGTAGATGTGATAAAAAACTGCTTTCTGATACCAGGGCTTCATAGCCGGTCAGACCTCCTGTAATTCCCGCTTTTTAAGGCTCTGGAGAAGGAACTGGTAGCGGAGCTGGGCTGCGTTCAGCTCATAAATGTAGCAGTCGATCAGCGCAGGGTCCACCACCTGCTCAAACTGGTTCTGGGCGGAAAGGATCGCAGTCTGGCTGGCCATGATCTGCTTTTTCAGCTCCAGAAGCTCCTTCGTCCGTTCCTTATTTGGCGCGGATTTTTTGTTTATGAATCGCATACTTCCATTTTCCTTTCTTCTGGTATTGGTCTTTTCCAGTATCCGGCCTCCCGGCAGCCTGCAGCTTCGTTTGCTGGAGGTCGTTTTTTTAGGTGTCCGGAGGTTTCGGAGCTCCCGGCTCCTGACTGGTCTGACTTCCTGTGCTGCGCGGCGCGTTCCGGAGCATTACAAAGGTCAATGGTAGTATTGTCTTTTTATGGGCGAGATATTCATTTACTGGAATTCTGCTGCAGCGCCTCGTTTAATCTGAGAAGCCGGTCGATGGCAGACTGACTGGTCAGATGGTAATAATTGCAGACGCCGCGTTTTTCCACAGCGATCAGCCCCGAATCCTTCAGGATCTTCAAATGATGGGAGACAGCCGGACGGGAAAGACTGGTTTTTTCTGTGATCTCTTTCACGTTGAGACCTGGAGCGCGGCGTTTTTCGGATACGCTGCGGCCGCCTTTCTGTTCCGTCTCCAGGGATCTGCGGTCCTCTTCCACCTCATAAAGCTGCTGGATGATGGCTAGGCGGGTACTGTCGCCCAGGGCGATGAAAAGGGGGATACACTCCCTGAATGAAGTTTTTAACCGGCTTTCATCCGGCGTATATTCTCTGTCGTCCGGTTCCTGCGGCATAGGATGGCCCTCCTGTCTGTGTGTTCTGATTCCATTGGTTTAAAAATATAAACTAAATATATTCTAGCATTTTTTGAAAGGTACGTCAATGTTTTGGATAAAACTTAGTAAAGTTATTATTTTGTATGAAATTTTTTTGTAGAATATTGCTGAAAATATAGAGGGCGATTTTACGGTTTTGAAATTGACTTTTTTTCCTGTTTGGCCGATAATAGGAGCACATTCAGAAATGAGCTTCTTCATTTCCAGATCATTTCCAACCGGGCGTCCGCCCGGGACAGGACCGGCAGTTTCGCCGGAAGCCCCAGGATCGGGGCAGGATTCCAGAAAACAACAAAAATAAAGATGGGAGGTGTCTGCCCTTGGCAGTTTTATTTGTCGTACTGCTTTCAGCCGCTGTGACGGACTGAAGGTATGGGAAGGTGTTCCACTGGCAGATCCTTCTGGGGCTGGCAGGCGGGATTGTGGGAGCCATATGGGGAGCCGGGACCGGCGGAGATGTGTTTATATTGCTGGCGGGACTGGCGGCCCGGGTTATTGGTACATGTGCTGCATTTTATACCCTGTTTTTATGCAGGATGCTGGGAGCAGGGGACATTAAGCTGATGGCTCTCTGTACAGGTCTTCTGGGTATGGGGCCGGGGCTCCTGGTGATCTTCACCGGGCTTTTTCTGGCCGCCCTCCGGGCGGCGGGGATGATCTGGCGGCAGGGCTCGCTGTGGATGCGGATGGAGCGGATCGGAACCTTTGTCATCCGCTCAGGAAAGGAGGGGAAGCTCCTGGAATATCCGGGAAGGGAGGATAAACGGAATATCCTGCGGCTGGGTCCCTGGCTGTTCCTGGGATATTGTATATGGCTGGCTGGAAGATATCTCTGAGGAGGTGAGGGAAGATGAAAAAGATCATGGCAGTTTACGACGAGGATCCGTTTTATGCGGAACGGCTTTCTGATTATATCAACCGGAGGGAGGACGGGATCTTTTCCGCCCGGGCCTTTACATCCAGGAAACGGCTGGAGGAGTTTGCCAGGGACCATGGGATCGATGTGCTCCTTACGGGAACGCTGTCCGAAGGAGGCTTTCCAGGCCTCCCGTCGGTCCAGCGGATCCTTCTCACAGAGGAGGAAGTCCGGGCAGGGGAGGGAGGCGGGCATGGGATCTATAAATACCAGTCCGGCGACGATATCCTGCGGGAGGTGATGGCGGCCTACTGTGAAACGCCGGAAGGGAAAACGGATTTTCCGGGGCTTCCGGCTTCGGGGAAACGGATCATCGGCGTGTATTCCCCGGTGGGAAGATGCGGAAAAACGTCATTGGCCCTGGCAATGGGCCAGCTTCTGGCCAGAGAGGAAAAGCTGCTGTTCATTACGCTGGATACGTTTACCGGTTTTTCCGGCCTTCTGGACGAGCAGTGGAAGCGGGATCTTTCGGATCTGATCTATTATTATAAGCAGGGCCGGTTCCACGGCCTTCAGCTTAATTCGGTCATTTACTATCTGGGAGATATGGCCTGGCTGCCTCCGATCCGTTTTCCGGATGATTATAACCAGATCACTTCAGAGGAAATGGCGGATTTTCTGTTAAAGATCCTGGAGGAGGGAGGATATGGGACCCTGGTCCTGGATATTGGGAACTATGGGAGACAGGTTCTGCCGCTTCTGGAGATCTGCCAGGCGGTCTATATGCCCATCCGGGAGGATGCCGTTTCCAGGGCCAAGCTCCAGGAGTTTGAGCAGTATGTGGAAAAAAGCGGGAAAAAAACGGTGGCGGGAAAATTCCATAAGATCCATGTTCCCATGGTCACAGGAATGAAGCGGATGGAGCATTTTCCGCAGGAGCTTTTGTGGGGGGATCTGGGAGATTTCGTCCGAGGGATGTTAAAGGGGCAGAGATGGATATGGGAGAGCTGATACGGGATCTGAAACGGGAGCTGCGGGAGGAGATCCTCCAGGGAATGTCCTATGAGCGCCAGATGACGGATGAGGAACTGGCCCAGGTCATCGACGGGAAGATCCTGGAGCAGATGGAGCGGGAACCCATGGCTCTCAGGGACAGGCTGAGACTTCAGAAGGAGCTGTTCGATTCCTTCCGGAGGCTGGACATCCTGCAGGAGCTGGTGGACGACCCGGGAATCACGGAGATCATGGTCAACGGCCCGGAGGAGGTGTTTGTGGAGACAGAAGGGAGGATACGGAGATGGGAAAAATCCTTTGAATCCCGGGAACAGCTTCTGGAGCTGATCCGGCAGATCGTCAGCCGGGTCAACCGGACAGTCAATACGGCGTCCCCCATTGTGGATGCCAGGCTGGAGGACGGTTCGAGGGTCCATGTGGTGCTGGAGCCGGTGGCATTAAACGGACCGATCCTCACGATCCGGAAATTCCCGGATCCGATCACCATGGACCGGCTTCTGGAATACGGGAGCGTCACAAGGGAGGCGGCGGACCTTTTAAAAATACTGGCGGCGGCCCGATACAATATT
Organism: Alitiscatomonas sp.; assembly: GCF_037242085.1. Taxonomy (NCBI): domain Bacteria; kingdom Bacillati; phylum Bacillota; class Clostridia; order Lachnospirales; family Lachnospiraceae; genus Alitiscatomonas; species Alitiscatomonas sp. The sequence continues at coordinate 7,056 of NZ_JAXXBR010000026.1, forward strand.
TTTGTCAGCGGAGGCACGGGGGCAGGAAAGACGACCTTTTTAAACGCTCTTTCGGAGTTTATCCCTCCAGAAGAGCGGGTGATCACCATTGAGGATTCAGCGGAACTAAAGCTGGCCCACATTGAGAACCTGGTACGGCTGGAAACAAGAAACGCCAACGGGGAGGGCCAGGGAGCCATCGGGATCGGGATGCTGATACGGGCGGCTTTGCGTATGAGACCGGACCGTATAGTGATCGGTGAGGTCCGGGGACAGGAGGCCGTGGACCTGCTCCAGGCCATGAACACCGGCCATGACGGGAGCTTTTGCACCGGCCATGCCAATAGCTGCCGGGATATGCTGGCCAGGCTGGAGACGATGGTCCTTATGGGGATGGAGCTTCCCCTGCCGGCCATAAGGAGCCAGATCGCGTCAGCCCTGGATGTGATGGTCCATGTGGCAAGAATGAGGGACAGGAGCCGGAAGGTGACGGCAATCGAGGAGGTGGTGGGAATTGAAAACAGTGAGATCGTCCTCAGGCCTTTGTTTTCCCTTGACGGAGAGGGAGAGCTCAGAAAGGCCGGAGACCTCAGATGCCAGGAAAAGCTCAGAAGGGCAGGGTATGGATTATGAGGTATACCGGCTGAGCAAAAAGGAGTGGCTGCTGTATGGCAGCCAGGGAATTGGGTATCTGGCGCTTCTTGACTTCGTATTTTACAGAAGCGCGGCGCTGTTTGCGGTGCTGGCGCCGATGGGGATCTGCTATCCGCTTATCCTGAGGAAGGATCTGAAGCGGCGGCGGAAAGAGGCCTTAAAGCTCCAGTTCAAGGATGCGATCCTTTCGGCTGCCTCCGGACTCAACGCAGGGTATTCAGTGGAAAATGCCTTTGCCGCTGCATTGGAGGAAATGGACCGGCTTTATGGGAAGGATTCTATGATATCCCAGGAGCTGCGCCTGATCCTTGCCAAGACCCGGATGAACCGGGCTTTCGGGGAGGCCCTGGGGGACTTTGCCAGGAGGAGCGGCCTGGAGGATATCCAGAGCTTTTCCGAGGTGTTTCTGGCAGCCCGGAAAAGCGGAGGGGAGTTGGTAAGGATCATTGCCAGGACAGCGGAGATCATCGCGGAAAAGATACGGATCCAGGAGGACATTATGACGGCCACAGCAGCCAGGCGGATGGAGCAGAGGATCATGAGCGCCATTCCGCTGCTGATCGTTTTTTATATCGAGCTTACGTCCCCGGGCTTTTTTGACCTTCTTTATGGGACGGCAGCCGGACGGGTGGTGATGACAGTATGTCTTGGAATTTATTTAGGGGCCTGCAGCCTTTCAAAAAGGATCCTGGAGATCCGTATATGAGGGGAACGGTATACAGATATCTCCGGTATGGGGGATGCGCTGCCCTGGGAATCGTTTTCTTTTTGGGAGCCGAGGCGGCGGATACAGACCGGCAGACTGTGGATAAAGGGATCTTAAAACGGAACCCATGGGGACAAAGGGATGCAGTATACGAATTTTATGCGGAAGGACTGGAGGAGGGAGCTGTTGAACTGGCAGTAACGGTTCCGCCCCGGAGACTTTCCCCAAAGGAATTCCACCAGCGTATGCCAGAGATTTCGGAGATCCTCCTGTCCGGTATCCTGGGAAGCAATGTGTCTTTGGACCAGATCCGCACAGATCTGGAGCTGCCGGAGGAGCTTCCGGGATATGGGATCCAGGTGGAATGGGAATCGGAGAGGCCGGAGCTTCTGAGCAGCATGGGGCTTTTAAACCAGGAAGGGCTCCGGGGGGTGGACCCGTCCAGGGGGGAAACGTTCTCTTTGATGGCGGAGCTTTCATGCGGAGAGGAGAAGGAGCTGGTGACGGTCCCGGTCACCGTCCTTCCGGAGGAGATGACCCAGGGAGAGCGCCTGGCGGAAAGGATAGACAGTCTGGCGCTGGAGGATATGGAAAATGAGACGGTCCGGCTTATGGAAGAATTTGAAGGAGTCCCCATTACATACCGGAGAAAGGGACGGTTTCAGAATGCGGTCCTTCTGGTTCTGGGAGGCGTTCTGGCGGCCTGTCTCTGGATGAAGGAAAAAAATGACGAACAGCTCCAGAAAAAGAGAAGGGAGGAGAGTCTGACGGCAGCCTATCCGGACCTGGTCTCAGGCTTTCTGGTACTGACAGGGGCCGGTTATTCCATCCGCCAGGCCTGGAAAAAGACAGTCCAGGACCGGAAACAGTCGGAGACGCTTCCGTTTTCAGAGGTTTACCAGGAAATGCAGGTCACGTTGAACCAGATGGAGACGGGGACGCCGGAGGCTTTTGCATACGTCCGGTTTGGAAAACGCTGCGGACTCCGGTGTTACACGAGATTTTCCGGTATTCTGGAGAGCTCTCTGCGCACAGGTGGAAGCAGCCTCAGAAGCCTTCTGGAGCCGGAAATGGAAGAAGCCTTTAAGATACAGGCGGATCTGGCCCGGAGAAAGGGGGAGGAGGCGTCCACAAAGCTGCTGTTTCCCATGTTTGGGATGCTCGGAATCGTTATGGTAATGGTAACTGCGCCGGCGTTTTTCTCGCTGGGCTGAAAGGAGGGACCGTATGAGGATCATGGAGTTTTTAAAGGAAGAAGACGGTGTTGGCGTGATCGAGGTGGTGCTGATCCTGGTCGTACTGATCGGATTGGTGATCATCTTTAAAAAACAGATCAATCAGCTTTTGAACAATATTTTTTCGGAGATCAGCAAGCAGTCAAAAGAGGTGTACTGATCATGAAAAAAAGGGGAGAGATCACTGTGTTTCTGAGCCTTACGCTGGTGTGTATCCTGTCGCTTTTTATGGGACTTCTGGAATCGGCCCGGACGGCGGGAGCAAGACTGTACCTTACGATGGCCGCCAATTCAGCCATGGCCTCTGTTATGAGCCAGTATAACCGGAATCTGTGGGATATGTACCATCTTTTGTTCCTGGAGTATGAGTCTCCAGAGGCCATTGGGCGTTCCTTCGATACGTATCTGGATTTTTATCTGGAACAGGAGAACCTGTATCCGATGAAGCGGAAGAGCCGGGAGGTCACAGCCATTCTGAATATGCAGGACCATGCAGGAAAGCCTCTGGAGGACGGGATCCTCTCCTATGTCCGGTACCGACTTCCGGATATTGCCGGAGATCTGTCCGGGGTCGCGGAGAGCGCAAGGGACGCTTCCCGGGCAGGAGACTTCAGGACTGTATTTAAGGTATGCCGCCAGGCCGGAAGGCATACAAGGCGGCTTGAAAAGGCCAGGAGGGAGGTGGAGGCTGCACTGGAGGATATGGAGCGGTCAAGGATACGGGCAGCAGAGGCGGCTGCGGATGAAAGGGCCGGAAAAATGGAAACGGAAATAAAGAGACTTTTGAAAAAGATCGGAAAGTTTCCTGCTCTGGCGGATCGGTATCAAAAGGAGGTGGAGGCTCTTTCTGAGGACAGCCGGTCTGCCAGAGGGGAAGAAAGAAGGGAAGGGATGGAGCCGCAGGCGTCGGAAACCATGGATATGGAGCTGGCGGCGTATCAGAGTGTGGAAGAGGCCGCCAGGGAATTTCAGGGGCGCTGTCAGGAGATGAAAGATCAGCTGGAGGCGGAGGCTGTCCGTCTGGAGGAAATTTCAGAGCTTCTGGAGGAAGGAGGAGATGGGGAGCATGAGGAAAATGGGGAAGAAGATGAGACGGGGCCGGACTGGGATCAGATCCAGGAGCTTATGGATATGGTCCAGATACCGGAAGCAGCAGTGCAGGAGCCTGTGGACCAGGAAAAATCCAGCGCTCTGGACCGGCTGGAGGAGATGCTGAGCGGAGACCTTCTGAAGCTGGTAATACCAAAGGGAGTAAAGCTTTCAGAAAAAAGAGTCAGAGCCGGACAGAATGGTCCTTCAAAAGAACAGTCTGAAGAAAAAACAGAGTCCAACGGGCTGGCAGCCCAGCTTCTGGTGAACGAATACATACTCCTGTATTTTGACTCCTTTCTGAAAAAAAGCGAAAGCCGTGAGGAGCTGGCGGATCAGGCCCTGGATTATGAACAGGAATATCTTCTCTGCGGAAAAGGCTCTGACCGGGATAACCTGGCCAAGACCGTGGAACAGCTCCTTATGATCCGGGCGGCCATGAACCTTTTGTATCTCCTTAATGCGGCAGATAAGAAAGCCCAGGCAGACGGCCTGGCAGCAGCGGTTTCCGGAGGAAATGCGGCGGCAGGACTGATCATCGGTTTTCTGATCTTAAGCCTCTGGGCTCTGGGAGAGGCCGTCTGGGATGTGCGTGGGCTTCTGGATGGCGGGAAGACCGGATTCTGGAAAACGGACAGCACATGGCATCTGAGTCTGGACGGGCTGCTGGCCATGGAGTTTCTGGAGGGGAGGCCGGATATGGAAGCTTCCGGCAGCGGATATGAGGATTATATCAGGATCCTGCTGTTTCTGGAGGATAAGGTTGTGAGAAATTACAGGATGATGGATGTGATCCAGTGGAATGTAAGAAAAAAACAGAAGGACTTTTCGACGGATGCCTGTGCCTGTGAGGTGGAGATCCGCACAGAGATATCCCAACAGCATTTGTTTCTTATGAAGGATGAGTACTGGCAGACTGTGGAAACAGCCTGGGCATATTAAGAACGGAGGTGAATGGCGGTGCCCTCTTTTTCAGATTGTTATTCTCATATGCTGAAAGGCACATTTCTAAAATCCAAATTGCATTACCAGTGTGCAATGTCTCTCCAAGTACCTTGCATTCTCCCCTTAATAAATATTGTTTTTATCCTGGGAAAGAGGGTACTGCCATTCATCTCCGGACATTCCCGGCGCGTCTCTGCCAGTATGACGGTGGAAGCCGCCCTTTGTCTTCCGCTCTGGCTGTTTTTTGCAGCTGCGCTCATGGAGCCTGTGCGGTGGCTGGACCGGCAGAGACAGGTCCAGACGGCGCTGGAATGCTTTAGCGAAGAATTAAGTCAGGCTGTGTATCTGAAGGAGCTGGAACCTGGGAGCGGTGAGGGGACTGGAAATGGATCCGGCTCCGCAGGTGGAGCTGTGGACGGGGAAGGCGGTCTATCCAGTGGATATGTGGAGCTTCTTTCTGGAGCAGCAGCCGGACTGTGGATCCAGGGAAAAGCAGAAAAGCTTGTGGACCATGTGACTGTGAAGGATGCAAAGGCTCCGGATCCATCGGGAAATATCTGCCTGGAAGTGGAATATACGGAAAGGATCCCATTCTTTCCTGTATACAGACAGGGAATTACCATGAAGGCAGCTTCCAGAAGGAGGGGATGGATCGGTCTGGAAGGAAAGCTGAGGGAGTCGGGAGAGCATACGACAGAAGCCGGTGAGGGAAACGGACATGCCGTGTATGTGGGAGCAGGTATGGGCAGGTACCACTTGTATAGGGACTGCCATTATATTTCCAATGCATATGAAGCTGTATCCTTAAATCAGGCAGAAAAAATGACAAACCAGTTCGGAGAGCGTTACCGCCCCTGCTCCCGGTGTGCGGACTCCGGGCATGGGGACCGGACGGTGTATGTGACCGCAGGAGGCGGGCATTATCATTTTAACCGGGCCTGCAGCTCCATGATCTCCTACGTCCGGAAAGTGGATCTGGAGGATGTGGGACACCTGGGCGTATGCTCTTACTGTGCATCCAGAAAGAAAGCAGAGGGAGGCGGTTAACTGAATGGGAAAATGGATATTTCTGATATTTCTGGTGTGGGCGGTCTGGCAGGATCTCCGGAGCAGGACCGTGGGGCAGGGGTTCCTGGCGGCGGCAGGGAGCCTTGGCGCAGCCGTTTCATTGCTTTCCGGGCGCAGTGTACTTGGGCTGCTGTCATCAGCAGCGGTAGGGATCTTTCTTCTGATACTGGGACAGATCACGGATGGAGGGATCGGGGAGGGAGACGGATGGTTTTTTATTGTGACCGGTTTTTTTCTGGAGCCAACAGAAAATTTTATGCTTTTTTTATCGGGGCTCATTTTTTGCAGTGTGTACAGCCTTGCATATATGGCCGCATCCTTCATCGGAGGTGTCGGCGTCCGGCAGAAAAGGCTTCCGTTCCTCCCCTTTCTGCTTCCAGTGGGACTCTGGCTGGTGCTTTCCTGAAAAAAGAACGGCGGCTTGCGGCCAGCTTTACGGTGGAGGCGGCGCTGGTCCTTGCTCTGGTCTTTATGGTTATGGGAATGACCATAAAAGAGGCCTATACGATCCATGATGAGATAACCGGTTCTATGATCCTGGAAGAGGCTCTGGAACGGGCCTCCTATAACAGGGATGAAAAGAAAGAGGATACTTATTTTACCGGGCAGGCAGAGGAACAGGGAAATCCCAGGCTCTGGCTGGGGAAATACAGCGCCAGGCTTAAAAGAAAAACAGGAAAGATTTCGGGATATGCGTCTGCTGGAGCGTGGGCGCTGGAAATAGAAAGGGGAGCGTTCCGTCCGGAGCTATTTTTACGGAGGACAGCGGCCCTGACAGAAATGGGGAATGGCCAGGATGATAGGGGAAGTGGAGTTCAGACGGGAAATGAACCGGAATTATATGGTCCTGAAGCCGGGACCGGGAAAAAATGAAGAATATACGGTGCGGATGCTGACAGAAAACAGGATCCCGGGCTTTCTTCCATTTCGGGAAAAGCAGGTGGATGGGGAGCGGTGGTTCTATTATGATGTTACGTCCAGACAGCCGCTGGGGAGGATCCTGGAGCACAGGAATTTAAGGGGAAAAGAACTGGAACGGCTGGCGGCGGATCTTTTATTTTCTCTGAAGCAGACAGAGAGATACCTTTTAGACGAAAAATCCATGGATCTGACCCCGGAAATGATCTATGTGGATCCGGATTCCTTCCAATGCTCGTTCTGCCTGGTACCTGGGGGCAGATGGGATTTTTCCCAGGGATTCCGTGAACTGTCTCAATATCTGCTGGATCACGTGGACCACAGGGACGGGGAGGCCGTGGTGCTGGCATTTGCCATTTTCCGTGAGTCCAGAAAAGAGAATTTCGGACTTGAGGAGATCGGAAAGTGTCTGGAAAAGGCCAGGGCAGAGTCAGAGGCTGGAAAAAACGGCGAGGAGGAAGAAAAAGAGGTCTCCAGGAACCGTACAGGCGGGCAGACCGGAACGGAGGAGGAAAAAAGACAGGATCTTTGGAAAATGGATACAGAAAACGGAGAGCGGGGATCTGGGGAATGGATGAAGGAGAGAAGGACAGAAAAATCCTCTTCAAGGGTCTGCGGATCAGACCATGGAAGGGGAGGGGAGAGGGATAGAGTCTTAAAGACAGTGGCCATAGCCGTCGGAATACTTATGGCAGTTCTTCCGGCGGCTGCAGCTGCTCTTTTTGGAATCCATGGCCTGTTTCAGTATAAATGGATCCTGGGGGCTGCAGAGATGGTCCTTTTGGCAGTGGAAGTGTTTCTGTTGTCGGGGGTGAAGGCCGGAACTGGGAAAGGAAAGGCGGATTCCAGGCGGCAGGAGGAGCGTGGTCCAGAGGGGGAGGACCGGGAAAAGACAGAACCATGGGAGGTATATTTTAGGGAAGAGGAGGCGGATGCGGGGAGAATTTCCAGCCGGCCTGCTGCAGAACAGAGGGAAGAAAAGGAAGAGGAGTTCCAGACGATCCTTCTGGCAGCCAGGCCTTTGGAAATAGAAAGCCGGAAGCTGACAGCATTTTCCGGAAACCTGGAGATCCCTCTGACATATTTTCCATTCCTGATCGGGAAAAGCCGGGAAATGGCAGATTTTTGTCTGAATGAGCCGGGCGTCAGCCGGCTTCATGTAAAAATAGAAGAGAAGGACGGAGCCTATACCATTACAGACCTGAATTCTACTAATGGAACAAAAGTAAATGGAAGACTTCTGGAGGCCAATGAGACGTGCAGCCTTGAGTCGGGCAGCGAAGTGGAGATCGCTGGAAGAAGGTTCCGGTTCCGGTAAGACCCGAGTGATCGTCCTTTCTCGGAACCAGATACGCAGAGCATGCGGGCGGCGGACTAAAAATTTTCATTTTATAATTCCAATGTGCACCAAAAGAATAGGGATTTATGATATAATGAAAAAAATATATCCGCGTGAAGCGGGCGAGAGGAGGAATGACATGCCATTCAAATTACCAGAATACCATCACCCGGATTTTTCGCTCCCTCAGTTTGTGAGCGCGCCAGAGGTAAAATGGGAGCTTGTGGAAAAAGATGGAGTTGCACCGGAATATTTCCACAGTACATCCATGTATCCGGAATATTTTAAGATCGGCGGCCGGTGGGTGCTGGCAGAAGAAAGCCGCATGGATTCCAGCGTGGTGATCTGTGAGGATGGACACCTGGAGGTGGTGGAAAACAGAAACCTGAAACAGGGGCAGAAGGTGATCCTGGGCCGCAGCGAACAGTGCCAGGAGGGAATTTATGTCCATAATACAGGCTTTGAGACCGAAGAAACGTCTGAAAAGGAAAAGTTCGTGTTCCGGCAGGGGCGCAGCAGAGAAACGTCCTATGCCAGAGATTACGATAATCTCCTGGAGCTCTTGAAATATGAGAAGGAGCATGGAAATATCTTATGGGTCATGGGACCGGCATTTTCCTTCGATCATAATGCCAGAAAAGCGATGCAGGCGCTTGTGGAGAATGGGTATGCCCATGGACTGATGGCCGGAAATGCGTTGGCGACCCATGATCTGGAGGGGGCTCTCCTCCATACGGCCCTGGGACAGGATATCTATACCCAGGTTTCCATGCCCAATGGCCATTATAACCATCTGGACGTGATCAACCGGGTCCGCAGGAGCGGATCGATCCCCCAGTTCATTGAAGATTACAAAATCGACAATGGGATCATATACAGCTGTGTAAAGAAGCAGGTTCCTTTTGTACTGACGGGATCGATCCGTGATGACGGTCCGATGCCGGAGGTGATCGGAGACGCTTATGCAGGCCAGAGGGCCATGAGACAGCTTGTAAAAAAATCCACCTGTGTTATCTGCCTGGCCACCATGCTCCACACCATTGCCACAGGCAATATGACGCCGTCGTTCAGGGTCCTGGAAGATGGCACTATACGGCCGCTGTATCTTTATACAGTAGATGCAGACGAATTTGTAGTCAATAAGCTTCTGGACAGAGGAAGCCTGTCAGCCACTACCATGGTGACCAATGTTCAGGATTTTATCACGATTGTGGCGAGGGGCCTGGGTATCATGGACTAGGCTTATCCAGTTACGTTCCATTGCGGGACTGTAAAAGGTATGATATTATGACGGCAGGAAAGGGCTGAGGGAATGGAAGATACCGCCAGGAAAAAGTCATATATAAACTGGATACTGATGGCGGTGAACGCTCTGGTTTTTTTATACCTGGAAGCGGCCGGATCCTCTGAGGATGCATATTTTATGTATACAAAAGGGGCAATGCTGAAGGCGGCAGTCATAGAAGACGGGGAATATTACCGTCTTTTGACGGCCATGTTCATGCATTTTGGAATCAGCCACCTGGTGAATAACATGATCGTTCTGTTTGCTCTGGGGGATAACCTGGAAAGGGCCCTGGGACATGTAAAATATCTGATCCTGTACCTGTTCAGCGGGATCGGAGCCAACTGGATCTCCATGATGATAGGAAATAAGGACCCTATGGTGGTATCTGCCGGGGCATCAGGGGCGATCTTTGGAGTGATCGGCGGACTGTTTTATGCGGTGGCTGTCAATAAGGGACGTCTGGAGGATCTGCAGACGAAGCAGTTAGCCGTTATGATCGTTCTTTCCCTGTATATGGGGCTCACCAGTTCGGGTGTAGATAATGCAGCCCATGTGGCCGGATTGATCCTGGGAATCCTTCTGGGGATCCTTTTATATCGAAAACCAAAGAAAAAAATGGATGATGGAGGAGTTTGGAATGAAAGATAAGGATTGTATTTTTTGTAAAATTGCCAATGGTGAGATTCCATCGGCTACGATCTACGAGGATGAGGATTTTCGTGTGATCCTTGATCTGGGACCGGCATCCAGAGGGCATGCCCTGATCCTTCCAAAGGAACATTTTAAGGACGTCTGCGAACTGGACGAGAAGGTGGCGGCCAGGGTCCTTCCGCTGGCAGCTAAAATCGGGGCGGCAATGAAGGAGGCGCTTGGCTGTGCCGGATTTAATCTGGTCCAGAATAACGGAGCGGAAGCGGGACAGACGGTCTTTCATTTCCATGTACACGTGATCCCCCGTTACGCAGGAGGACCGGAAATGGTGACCTGGGAGCCGGGAAAAATGGCTTCAGAGGAACTGGCAGAGACGGCAGCAAGGATTGAAGCGGCCTTATAAGGGATGGTTTACTTAGGGAGAAGATATGCCGCAGAATAGCATTGAACTGCTGCAAAAGCTAATGGAAAAGTATTCAAGGGTGTTCATGAGCTTTGCCGGAAAACAGGGCGTTCCATATGATGACGTGGAAGATATCGTAATGGCATCATTCTGGTCTTGTTATAAGGGTGGTTACCTGGAAAAGATGACAGAGCCAGAAATAAAAAAGGTGCTGGTCAGGATTGTATACAATAAATGCATGGATTATCACAGAAAAGCGGCTCCGACGGATATCACCGCCATTGAGGATTGTGAGACAGAGCTGGATAAGATCAGCTATCGTGCTGGCAATGCAGTGGACAAAACGGTAGTCAGCAATGAAAACTGCCAATAAATCCGCGACACGATCGACGGTCTGAAGGATATCTGGAGAGAGCCGGTGAGGATGTATTTTATTGAAGAACGTTCTATCCCAGAAATAAGCAGGGCTCTTGGAATCACGGAGGAGGTCTGTCGTTCCAGGATTTCAAGAGCCAGAAAGTGTTTAAAAGAAAAGCTGAAGGGGCTGTGGGAACAGTTCCAGTAGCGTCTGCAGCCTTACTGGACGGCCTGGATCAATTCCATAATAGTATGAACGGCATTGTTCAAGTGGCTTTTTTCCATGGCCTCTACGAACTTACGCCGGTTTTCATAGGTATCCGTGATGGCGTTTAACAGAGTATCATAGGTCATCTGTTCCTCTTCAAGGACCTCAGAGAATCCCTGTCCAGCAAAGGACCGGGCATTGAGGATCTGATCGCCCCGGCTGGCGGCAGCAGACAGAGGGATCAGGACATTGGGTTTCCTTAAAGCCAGGATCTCGCAGATGGAGTTGGCGCCTGCACGGGATACGATCAGATCGGCAGCCGCAAAAAGGTGCTTTAAGGGACTGTCAACGTATTCATACTGGACATAACCGGCTGTGCCGATGAGGGATTCGTCCAGGTTCCCCTTTCCGCATATGTGGATCACTTGGAATTTCTCCAGGAGCCGTGGGAGAATGCTGCGTACAGCCTGGTTTACCTTTACGGAGCCAAGGCTGCCGCCGATGACCAGGATGATCGGCCTGGCTGCTGAAAGATGGGTATACTGGAGACCGGCCAGACGGTCCCCTTTCAGCAGCTCGGCGCGGATCGGAGATCCGGTAAGCACCGCCTTATCCTCGGGAAGATACTTAAGGGTTTCCGGGAAGTTGCAGCAGACCTTTTTTGCTGAGGGAATGCAGAGCTTATTGGCAAGACCCGGAGTCATATCGGATTCGTGGATAATAGTGGGAACATGATAATGCTTTGCTGCCAGGACCACAGGAACCGCAACAAAGCCGCCTTTGGAAAAAAGTACGTCCGGTTTATATTTTTTAATGAGCTTCCGTGCCTCCCCGTATCCTTTCAGGACGCGGAAAGGATCGGAAAAGTTTTTAAGATCGAAATAACGGCGCAGCTTTCCGGAAGAAATACCATCATAGGGAATCCCTGCGTTTTCGATCAGCTTTCGTTCGATCCCATTGTAGGAGCCAATATAGCGGATCTCATATCCGGCCTCCTTCAGGGAAGGGATCAGAGCCAGATTTGGGGTAACATGACCGGCAGTGCCGCCGCCGGTGAGTATAATGGTTTTCATAAATCATTGCCTCCATGGATTTTTCATGCACATTGATTGTTTTATGGCTGCCGGATGTCTTGGATACAGCGTCAGACAGTCACAGCTATTTTAATAGTAACGATTGGGGAAGAATTGTCAACCCCAAAAAAGAAATCGCCAATGGAAAGCAAAGGGGTCAGAGTCATGACAGACAAAGAAAGACAGGAAGATGAAAAACTGAAAAAATGTCTTCAGACAGCGTATGGGGCGACCGACGAGCAGCTTTTAAAGGAGCTGGAAGAAGCGGAGGCTTCTCTGGATGCTTCAGAGTTCCCCGGAGCCGAAGAGCGTATGTTCCGGCGGTTCATGGAAATGGAGAGGGAAGAGCGGGAAAAGGAAAATCTGTCTGAGGATGCGGCACAGGACAATATGACTGTGCCTGGTATGGATGCCGCCGGAGGCGGAATGGGTGCAGATGGAACGGATAAAAATAAGAAAAAGATACGGAAGTTTGGAAAGAAGAAAGTATTTCTTGTGGCCGCGCTGGTGGCTGTGTTTGTCGGAGCGCTGGGCGTGACGGCAGTGGGGGAGAAGAATTATTTTTTTAGGGGATGGAAAGGGAACGTCGATGACCTTATTTTTAATAATGATAAAAACAAGGTGGAGATGAGTAGTTTAGAGGAGGCATATAAGGAAGTAAAAGGAAATTTCAATATAAATGTTTTAAAGTTAGGATATACACCGAGGGATTTTCAAATAGTAGACATTAATAGTAGTCAAGGGAGAGTAATTTTTGAATTTGAATATCGTGGAAACAAGATATATTTTGTGCAGGGAGAACGTAGGGATGCTTCGTCAGTAAGTACGGCATCTGATCGTACAAAAATAGTTGAGGAGATTCATAATGACTGGATTAATAAAACAATTAAAATTAGAGAGAATGAATTAGAGAATGGAAAAAAAGAGTATGAGACGGAAATCTATGACGATAAGGCGTATTATTACTTAAGTGGAATTATAGAATTGGATGAATATATAAAAATAGTAGAAAATCTAAATTATTATTAAAATTTGGTCACAATCTGGTAATGAATTACGTTATTACTAATATAAGAGCAGATAGGAAAGGAGAAAGTAAAATGAAAAGAGTATTTGTACTGGTATGCGTTTTATTTATGATGGCTAATACTGTTTACGCATCAGAGATAACTTGGGAATCTGCCCCGGGACATCATGACCAAAGTGTTTTGCTAGGACCAGAAATTCAATCATCAAAAGATATTGTTCAGAGGAATGGAAAAGGGGAGTATCTATCATCTGGAATGCTAGAAATTTTGAACCAGAGTAACGGAAGCATCTACATTTGTGTAGATACATTTGCACATGTAAATGTAGATCGAATTCGTCATACCGTTTTCTTGGATCAATGGGATGATAGAAAACAGGACTGGGTTCAAGTTGATTACTGGGAGTTTGAACGCACCAAAGAGGAAGAGGGCGGAGAACTCTCAATGATGACAGATACTATTACTATTAAAAACGTTGCAACTAACCGTTATTACCGCGCCCGCGGCCTTCACATGGTAGAAATCGGAGATGAGATTGAGGGCTGTGCAACTGAAACCCACGGCGTTCTCATCACCAAAGACTAACCCTAACTAATCTTGTATATAATTTAGGCCTAATTATATAAATACATATTTTTGAAGGGAGATGATCTATGGGGATCATTACGATACGACAATACAAAAATATATTTCTCATCAACAGAACGGACAAGGGATTGGCGTTTTGGAAGGTCATGCCGGAATGACAATCCCTCTCTGAAAAATGAACTGGAAAAAGCCTGGAGAAATGGGACTCCAGGCTTTTGACATTTCTAAATCCTTATTGTCAGATGCCGCAAAGCTTCCCTGGTTTAGGAATTCTGCTGGGCTTTGTACTGCTTTAATGCCCTGGCGAGCTGATCGGGACAAGAGGTGGGGCGGGCGCCGCAAAGGATGCCGTCGGTTCTTTTAATCACTTCGTCGATATCCATGCCCTCTACCAGCTTGGAAACTCCCTGGGTATTGCCGGAGCAGCCGCCGAGAAAGCGGACATTGGTCAGCTTATTGTCTACAACATCAAAAGTAATCTGGCGGGAACATGTGCCCTGGGTCGTATAAACCATTGGAAATACCTCCTGAATATAAATAAGGGGAATGAAAAATTTCCCATGACTGTCTGCAAATCCGATTATACTCAGCCATGGGGCATCCTGTCAAGCAAAGAAATCTATTCCTGCTGAACGGCTGTAATTTCCCTAGCAAACCTGCAAAAATGAACTCCGCCTTGATTTTCCAGATCTGATTCCGTATAATAAGGACAATTAATAACAGTTCAGCCATGCATCTTCTTGGCCGCTTACAGCGGCCAAGAAGCGCCGGGCGTCTGCCCTATGGAGATATTAACGGGAAAATGCTTATGA
>NZ_JAXXBR010000100.1:0-21055 GCF_037242085.1 Alitiscatomonas sp.
TTTGCCCGAACGGTTAGTTTCGATGCTTCCCGGTATCTATGGAGCCGAACGGGTGACCTATGGAGATATTAACGGGAAAATGCTTATGAAAACAAGTTTTCAACGCATTTTCCCGTTAATATCTCCGCATGGCTGAACGGTTACGACAAGTATTACGTATAAAGTTTACAGGAGGACAAGGAAGATGCTGGGAATTATTGGAGCAATGGATGTGGAAGTGAAAAAACTCCGTGAGATGATGGAGGATCCGGAGATCCAGACCGTGGCAGGGATGACATTTTACCAGGGAACCATTAAAGGAAAGGCTGTGGTCGTGGTCCGCTCCGGGATCGGCAAGGTGAACGCCGGCCTATGCAGCCAGATTTTAGTGGACCGGTATCATGTGAGCGGGATCATAAATACTGGAATTGCAGGTTCTCTTAGAAATGAGGTCAATGTGGGGGATATCGTCCTGGCCACGGATGCGGTCCAGCATGATGTGGATGCCGCAGGCTTTGGGTATCAGCCGGGAGAGATCCCGCAGATGGGGATCAAGGAGTTTCCGGCAGATGCCCATTTAAGGGAGGTGGCCGTCAGGTGCTGCCAGAGGGCCAATCCCGATATCCAGACCTTCTGCGGCCGCGTGGCCAGCGGCGATCAGTTTATCAACAGCCGTGAAAAAAAGAACTGGATCCGGGATACCTTTGACGCCTACTGTACGGAGATGGAGGGAGCGGCGATTGCCCAGGCGGCGTATCTGAACCAGATCCCTTATCTGATCGTCCGTGCCATTTCCGATAAGGCGGATGACAGCGCGAATGTGGATTACAGTGAGTTTGAGGCAAAGGCCGTGGAGCATTCGGTCCGCCTTATGGCAGCAATGCTGGAAGAGCTTTAAAATACAGGGCTTAAGAGGCTTCTCAACCTCTTAAGCCCCGAATTTTCCCGGAATTTGACGAACGATTTTCGGCTTCTCAATCTTCTCAAAAAGTTTCTAAGTGGTTATAATGGGAACCATCATCTGGAAACATCTGGACGAAGAAAGGGGAGCTTTTTATGTTACAATTTTTACAGACTGGGAAAGTGCTTTATGTTCTGGCAGCCGTATGTGCGCTGGGAATCATAAGCAAGCTTGTGACAGGGAACCTCTACAAAAGATTAATAAAAGAAACCGGAAACATGGCGCTGACGAAGAACCGGAATCTGAGGGCGCTGAAGCAGAAGACGGAAAATATGTTCCTTCTGAGCCATGGACTCCGCAATCCGGCTGCGTACATAGAAAAACAGGTCTACGGATTCCGTTTTATGAAGATCTCTCTGGATGACTGGGACAATTTTTCCGTGCAGACCATGATCCTGTGCTTTCTGATCGGCGGCGTGGCTGCGTTCGGGTCCTACTGGTACAGGTGCGATTCCTATTATATCGTGCTTTATGGGACCATGGGGATCCTGTCGGGGCTGTTCATGGTGCTGGTGGACAACGGGGTCAACATTGGCGTAAAACGCCAGCAGCTGATGGACTGTTTGGTGGATTATGTGGAAAACTCTCCACATTTTTATAAAAATGTGGATAAGGCAGCAGAGGGAGAACGGGCGGACAGGAAAAACCGGATCGTCCCGGCAGCGGGTCCCGGCTTCAGGGACCTGGGAAGAAGGGGATTAAAGGCTGTGGAGGAAACCGCAGCCAGCAATGAGACCGGCCCGAAGGAAGAAAAGGAAGAGCTGCGTGACAGGACCTGCCATTCCCGTACAGAAAAACCAGCGGGAGCGCCTGGGGGAAAAAATGGAGCCGCCCAGGGAGAGAGGACTGGAGCCCGGTTTTCTGTTTTATCCAGGAAAAAGGGGGAGGACCGGAAGGAAGAAGGATCCGGGGAGAGCAGCCCCAGGGAGGAACGGGACAAGGACCGGAATGGGGACGAGCTGGCGCGCAGCATTGAATATCTGAGGGAGAGCCTGGATCAGATCGCTGCTGGACGAGAAGGCGGAAAGCGGGAGGAGCCATCCTCCAGGCAGACAGAAAAGGAGGGGCTTCAGAGAGCCAAAAAGGAGCTGAAGCCGGAGGACCTGAAACTGCTGGGAGATATTTTGCAGGAGTATCTCACATAAGAGGCGTACATGGCGCAGAGATCCGGCGGGAGGACTGGCGGAGCCTGCCGGACATTAGACCTTGCGGCGTGCCTTCAGGCGCTTAACAGACACAGGCTTTATGAGGCCCCATGCCATCCTCCGGGCAGTTTTTTTCCGGAGGAACATGGGAAAATCCGCCAGAAAATCCGGCGGCAGGATTGTCAAGGCTTTAACTCAATGGTATAATTAAAACATATGTATGAAATTTATCTCACGCAAGAAAAGGAGAATGAGGCTATGAGCAGAGAACTGGTATTTGATTATTCCAAAACAGCCGGTTTTATCCGTGAAGAAGAGATTGTAAATATGAAGAAAGCCGTTCTTGGGGCGAAAGAGGTTCTTACGGAAAAGACCGGAGCCGGAAATGATTTCCTTGGATGGATCGATCTGCCGGTGGATTATGATAAGGACGAATTTGACAGGATCAAAAAGGCGGCAGAAAAGATCAAGGGCGATTCCGACGTGCTGCTGGTGATCGGCATTGGAGGCTCTTACCTGGGCGCCCGGGCGGCGATTGAATTTTTATCCCACAGCTTTTATAATGTGCTGCCCAAGGGAGAAAGAAAGACTCCGGAGATCTATTTTGTAGGCAACAGCATCAGCAGCAAATATATCAAGGACCTTCAGGATGTTTTGGAAGGAAAAGATTTCTCCATCAATATCATCTCCAAATCCGGTACGACAACGGAACCGGCCATTGCATTCCGCGTGTTCAAGGATATGCTGATCAAAAAGTACGGCAGGGAGGAGGCCAATAAGAGGATCTACGCAACAACAGACAAGGCGAAGGGAGCCTTAAAGAACCTGGCCACTGAAGAGGGCTATGAATCCTTCGTAGTACCGGACGATGTGGGAGGCCGTTTCTCCGTTCTCACGGCAGTGGGACTCCTGCCTATCGCAGTCAGCGGCGCAGACATCGACCAGTTAATGGAAGGCGCGGCAGCGGCCAGAAAGACAGCTCTGGAAGCTGAATATGAAAAGAACCCGGCCCTTCTTTACGCCGCAGTCCGCAATATCCTCTTAAGAAAAGGGAAGCAGGTGGAGATCGTGGCCAACTATGAGCCCAGCCTGCATTACGTTTCTGAATGGTGGAAGCAGCTTTACGGCGAGAGCGAGGGCAAGGACCAGCGCGGTATCTTCCCGGCAGCCGTGGATCTGACCACAGACCTCCATTCCATGGGCCAGTTTATCCAGGACGGAGCCCGTATCATGTTTGAGACAGTATTAAGCGTAGAGGAATCTCCGGCGGAGATCGTGCTCCAGAAGGAGGACGTGGATACAGACGGAATGAATTATCTGGCGGGCCAGACTGTGGATTTCGTCAATAAGAGCGCCATGAATGGCACCATCCTGGCTCATACCGACGGAAACGTTCCCAACCTTATGGTAAAGATCCCGTCCCAGGATGCATACAGCCTTGGCCAGCTTTTCTACTTCTTTGAATTTGCCTGCGGCATCAGCGGATATCTTCTGGGTGTAAACCCGTTCAACCAGCCGGGTGTGGAGAGCTACAAGAAAAATATGTTTGCTCTTCTTGGAAAGCCTGGCTATGAGGAAGCCAGGGAAGCTCTTTTAAAGAGACTGTAAGTGGGAGCATGAACGTATAAAAAATACTGGCGTCAGCCTGGGGGAAATCTCCTGCAGCTGCCGCCAGTATTTTTTCATTTGTCCCACCGCAGGTGAAGAAGCCCGCAAATGAGCTTCTTTTTCACCAGGTCCCGGGAAAACTGCCAGTCCCAGGCTTTCCGGGAAGCTGCTTCCCGGCTACTCTTCGATCACATGGATCTCCAGGTAATCAAAATCGATCTCCTCGATGAAGCTGTCCCTTGTGAACCTGGTCTTATCGTGGAGCTTAAAGTCTTTTATATTGGAATCCAGCCAGATGGGCTGGCCCAGGTCAAATTCGCGGCAGATCTCATCCAAAGCCTGAAAGACCATGGCAGTGCGGGACATGGAGTAGTCCCCGTTGGCGGCCACGGTATCCCGGAGCAGATGATTGTCCTTCCAGAGCTTTCCCCACATACGGAACATAAAAGGTCTCCTTTCTACGTCGGGCAGGAATAAGAGCCCATGTCAATGGTGATACAGGCAATTATAACAAGGGATCCGGTGATTTTAAAGTGTTTTTTGATGATATTACCTTGTACGAACCGAAAAGATGTAGTAATCTATATGTATGCAGGATCCTGCGGTTCAATAAGGACGCACGGAAACAAAAACAAACGATCCAGGAGGACAAAAGATGGCATTGCCGATCACGGATTACACTGCCTTTTTTGCCGGTGCAAAGCAGGCTGTACAGGAACTGGAACAATTAAGAGAAAGGGAACTCTGTCTGGAGGAAAGCGAGAAGACGCTGGAGGACCAGCTGAGGACCAGGGAAAAGGCTGTGGCGGATACCATTGCCAGAACAGTGAAGGCCCGCGGCGAGGAGATCGCCCGGAGCTATGACGCGGAGCTCGGAAAAACGGAGGATCAGCTGAAAAAGGTTAAGGCAAAGCGGGAAAAGGCGAGGAACCAGGGCATAAAGGGCCGGATCGCCGAGGATACCCAGAGCCTGTCAAAGGAAAACGAAGAGCTGAAGGGGCGGATCCGGACCTTGTTCCGGGCCAATCATGTACCGGGCTACTGTGCCGGAGGTTTATACTATTCCCTTTATTTTACCAGGGGCCTGAAGGAAATGGGGATCCTGCTCCTGGCGCTGCTGATATTTTTCCTGGCGGTTCCCTGCGGCATTTATTTTGCGGTCCCAGAACGGAAGACCTGGTATCTGATCCTGATCTATCTGGCAGATATCCTGATCTTCGGCGGAGTTTATGTGAAGATAGGAAATTCCACCAAGATGAAGCATATGGATGCCCTCCGGGAGGGACGCAGCATAAGGAACCGGATCCAGGCCAATAAAAAGCAGATGAAAGCCATTGCAAGGACCATCCGCAGAGATAAAAACGATGCGGTCTACAACCTGGAAAAGTTCGACGACGAGATCGCCCAGCTGGACCAGGACCTGCTCCAGACCAATAAAAAGAAAAAGGAGGCCCTGGCAGCCTTTGACACAGTCACAAAGACGATCCTTTCGGATGAGATCATGGAAAGCAACAAACCGGAGATCGACCGCCTTCAGGGAGAGCTGGCAAAGGCCGTGGAGGAGCTTAAGGCCGTGAGAACGGAGCTGAAGGAAAAAACATTGTATACAGCGGAGAATTTTGAAGCCTATACAGGAAAAGAATTTATGACCATGGAGCGGCTGGAGGCCCTGGAGGGCTTTATCCGCGCCGGAGAGGCGAGAAATATCAGCGAGGCAGTCACTGTGTTCAAAAGCCGGGACCGCCAGGGGACACCGCAGTAAAAGTGAGGATGAAAATACAAAGGTAAAAGCTACGGAGGCAGAAGGATGAAAGTGGATACGGTACGGATGATGACAATGACGGCTCTCATGGCGGCGGCCATGAGCACAACGGCGTTTGCCGGAAGCTGGAGGACCGACGGGGGCGGCAGATGGTATCAGAACGATGATGGAAGCTGTACGAAGAACGGATGGCAGTGGATCGACAGCGACAATGACGGATATTCGGAATGCTTCTATTTTGATTCCAACGGGTATGTGCTGACCAATACCAGAACACCCGACGGGAGCCAGGTAAACGGCATCGGCGCATGGGTAAAGGACGGCCATGTCCAGAGCCAGGCTGGTGGAAGCGGATCCTCTGGCGGAAACAGCGGCTCCTCGTGGGACAGTTCCTTCTGGGGAGATTCTTCCGGAACAGGAGGAAGCTCCTATGACGACTGGAGCTGGCTTTTCGACTATGAATATGATCCTTACTGGTATGAGAATGATCCAGAGCTGTCAGAGGGAGAGAAAGCCGGATATCATTACTCAGCTGTGCACCAGGATTACAGTCTCAGAACAGAGGAACGCTGGAACCAGGTAAACGCACAGTATGACCGGATCGCGGCAAATCCCACGCCGGAGGCAGCCCAGGCAGAAATGGTATGGGTGGAGATCCCGGTATGGAGGCTGAAAAACGGCCAGAAGACGGCTGGCACAGATAAGGTCCAGGTCCTCAGCAGCATCGCGGACGAGGTGAAGGCCATTTTTACAGAGATCTACAATGGACAGGAGCAGTTCCCCATCCAGAGCATCGGTGCTTACAGCTGGCGCGGCAACGGGCTGGGCAGCTATCACAGCGCGGGAATGGCCATCGACATCAATCCGGACCAGAATCCTCAGGTGCGGATGGACGGCACGGTCCTGGTGGGAAATAAATGGGAGCCTGGCGTAAACCCGTATTCCATCGGCCGTGACAGCGATGTGGTAAAGGCCTTTGGAAAATATGGATGGACATGGGGAGCCATGTTTTCCACCAAGGATTATATGCACTTTGAGTGGTAAGAGCGAAAACTTCCGGCGGGAGGCAGATAAATTTCTGCCCCCGCTTTTTTATTGTATATTCCTCCCCATGTCCGCCTATAATAGCGTATAAGACCAGGAAGGAAAAGGAAGAAGAGCATGAGATTTCGCAGGCATGAGATTTATTACTATAATACAAAGGCCGGGTTTGAGACGGAAAAGTTTGCGGGCCGTCTTCTGATGATGATCCTGGAGGGAATGCAGGAAAAAAGGAAAACAGAGATCCTGTTTCTGTGCATCGGGACGGACCGGTCCACCGGAGACAGCCTGGGACCTCTGATCGGATATAAATTGAAGGAAAAGGGCATGAGAAACGCCAGAGTCCTGGGAACACTGGAGGAGCCGGTCCATGCCATGAATCTGGAGCCGTGTATGGAGCAGCTGCGTGAAAAATGTCCCGATGCCCTGGTGGTGGCTGTGGACGCGTCGGTGGGCAGCGCGGATCATGTGGGCTATGTGACCCTGGGACGGGGGCCCCTAAAGCCCGGGCTGGGCGTCAGTAAGGACCTGGATGCGGTAGGGGATCTTTTCATCACCGGTATCGTAGGCTCTGTGAGGAACGGGGACCCGCTGATGCTCCAGAGCGTCCGGCTGTCTGTGGTCATGCGTCTGGCAGACTGCATCAGCCGCAGCATCTGCCTGGGCATGAATCTTCTGGGGAAGCGTGTCGAAAATTTTTTTGGACAGCCGGCCCCGTTTTGACAGGTTTTGCAAAAGGCCCATGGTATACTTCCACCTGAGTCATAAGGGGAAGACCGGAGGACAGGCCCGGCCTTCCCGTGGAAGAATATAGCGAGGTGAGACCATGGGAGACTTATACAATCCGTTTCCAAAACTGCCGAAAAACATCCGCCAGATCGGAGATCCGGACCAGGTGATCCGTTTTTATATGGAGGATTATGTCAATACATACTTAAAACGCCTGTACCCGTCTGGGAGCCAGACGCTGCGGGTGGGACTTTTGCTGGGAAGCGTGGAACAGTACGACGGGACTCCGTATGTGTTTGTGGACGGGGCCATGGAGATGGAGGATGTGGAGACCGACGGGGAAAAGATCGTCTTTACAGAAAGCGGATGGAAAAAGGCGTACCAGGTCATGGAGGAGGCATTTCCCAAGCGCACGATCCAGGGGTGGTTTCTCTGCGGAGGGCCCGGAAGCCAGTTAAGCCCGCTGAATTACTGGAAGCAGCACTGCCAGTATTTTGCAGGAAAGAACCAGCTCATGTATCTGAACCATGGCCTGGAGGGCGAGGAGGTCATCTATGTGACCTCAGAGGACGGATTTTACCGTCTGAAGGGCCACTGTGTATATTACGAACGGAACCAGATGATGCAGGATTACATGATCACCAGAAAGGATGTCCGCCGGGTAGAGACAGGCTCCCATGAGAAGGTGATTCGGGATTTCCGCCAGCGGATGGTGGTAAAAAAGGAACAGGCGGATATGGAGAGCCATAAGACCAGCGCCCTGGGAATGCTGTGCGGTGCCCTTTCGGTGGCTGTCCTGGCCGGAGGCGTGGTCATGGTCAACAATTATTCAAAAATGCGGGAAATGGAAAGCGTCCTTACTTCGGTGCTTCCCGCCGGTATCACGGACTGGGACGAGTACCGGAAAGAAAAGGCCAAGGAGCCGGATTTTGTG
Organism: Alitiscatomonas sp.; assembly: GCF_037242085.1. Taxonomy (NCBI): domain Bacteria; kingdom Bacillati; phylum Bacillota; class Clostridia; order Lachnospirales; family Lachnospiraceae; genus Alitiscatomonas; species Alitiscatomonas sp. Next base: position 8,160 of record NZ_JAXXBR010000100.1, read on the forward strand.
ATCGAGGAAATGACCGGGAGCGTGTATCCCACAGAGGCTTTGCCGGGAGAGACCGGGGAGACCTATGAGGGCGAGACCATGGCAGAAACGCCTCCTGCCAAAGAAGGCTCCTCCGTAGAGGAGAGCGGGGCTCTGGCAGATTCCGATCTTGTTGAAGAGGCTGTGCAGGAAACGGCTTCTTCGGACTCCTCTGCCCCGGAATCGGCTCCGTCTTCTCCGGAAGCGCCCCAGAGGCTGACTGGAATGGACAAGGAGGCACATCCGTCCGGCAGTCCGGAGACAGCCCCGGCTTCAGAGACAGCTCCGTCCGCAGAAGCCCCCACAGAGTCCGGCCAGGGAGACGCTTCCTCTGGGGACTGTCCTGCCATCGACTTTGAAGCTGCCAGGGCCAACGGATATGAGATCTACCAGGTGGGGGAGGGAGAGACGCTTTATGGGATCTGCTTCAAAGAATATGGCACCCTGAGCCGTCTTTCGGAGCTCTGCCGCCTCAACGGCCTGGAGGATGAGAACCGGATCCTGGCGGGGCAGAAGCTGATCCTGCCGTCAAAGGAGTGACTGGAGAAGGAATAATTTAAGAAAGAATTTAATGCGAATCTCCCCGAAATGGTGTATACTAAAAATATATGGGCATTTCCGGGAGATTTAATATATGAATGATATGGGTTTTATGGACAGAGAATCAAAAAAACGGCAGCTCCGCAGAAACATTGTCCAGCCGCCGCAGGAGGAACGCCCGTCCCGGTATGAAGAGGAGGACAGCGAAGAGGTGATCCGCCAGGTCCATCGGGAAAGGCGGAAAAAGCGGATCCTGACGACGGTCATGACAGTCCTGTTTCTTGCAGTGACCGGTTTTTGTTTCTATAAATATCAGAGCGAGTATGAGTATACCGGCTACGATGTGGCCTGGGAGAGACCGATGCGCTATACGGGCGCTGAAAACAGTGCAGAAAACGCCCCGGAGGCCGGAGAAAACGGAACACCGGAAAATGGGGATCCGGAGGCGGCTAACGCCCCGGAAGGGGCTGGGGAGGATGATGGCCAGCCGCCCCAGATCACACCCAGTAAGAGCGTCAGCGAAAGCGGATTTGTGAAATATGCGTATTTTGGCGAGAATATGATCCGCTATACCAAGGACGGAGCTTCTTATATTGACGGAGCGGGAAAGACCGTCTGGACCCAGAGCTTTGAGATGAAGACTCCGGTCATCAACGTCAACGGAGACTATGCGGTGATCGCAGATCAGCAGGGAAACCAGCTCTATATATGCAGCACGGCCGGCTGTACCGGCGTTGCCAAGACCCAGCTTCCCATTACAAAGGCGGCTGTGTCCTCCCGGGGGATCACGGCGGCTGTGGTGGAGGACAGCTCGGCGTGCTACATCTTCTATTTTAAAAAGGATGGGGAAGAGCTGGGCATCAATATCAAAATGCTTTTGTCGGGAGACGGCTATCCAGTGGATATCGCCCTGTCGCCGGATGGAAAGCAGATCGTCATGTCGGTCATGTACATGAAAAACGGGACTTTAAAAAATAAAGTCGTTTTTTATGATTTCTCAGAAATCGGAAAAAACGTGAATAATCGTTTTATCGGAGGCTTTGAAGAGGAATTTGATGATAAAATGGCGGCACGGGTCGTTTACCTGAACCAGGAAACGGTCTGTGCGTTTTCGGACAAGGGGCTGACCTTTATTTCAGTGAAAAACGTTATCCCGGACAGCACGGTGGTGACGGTCCCGGTGGAGGAGGAGATCAAAAGCATCTTTTACTCGGACAAGTACGCCGGAGTCGTGGTGGAGAACGGGTCCGGCAACCCCAGCCGCCTGGATGTGTATACGACTGATGGAAAGCTGGCCGGGACCGTGGACTTTGACTACGATTATGCCGGAGTTGAAATTGACGGCGACCGGGTTATCCTGTATAATGAGGAATCGTGCAGGGTATACAGCCTGGACGGCCATCTGAAATTCCAGGGCCAGTTCGATTTTTCCGTTTCCTGCGTGCGCTCGGGGAAAAACCATGGAAATTCCCTGATCGTGGCCGGGAGCGAGGTAATGAAAGAGATAAAATTAAAATAAATAAAACAAATGTAAAAACAAGCACAGTTCTTAGGAGGAAGAGACATGAAAGCAATCGATGCACTGTCCGTCAATTCTATCAGAGTTTTAGCCGCTGATGCGATCCAGAAGGCCAATTCCGGCCATCCGGGCCTGCCCCTGGGAAGCGCTCCCATGGCATATGAGCTCTGGGCCAATCACATGAATCACAATCCGGCCAACCCCAAATGGGAGAACCGGGACCGCTTCATCCTTTCCGGCGGCCATGGCTCCATGCTTCTGTATTCCCTTTTACACCTGTTCGGATACGGGCTTACCAAGGAGGATATCATGAATTTCCGTCAGCTGGGCTCTCTGACGCCGGGACATCCCGAGTACGGCCACACCGTCGGCGTGGAAGCGACCACAGGCCCTCTGGGCGCGGGAATGGGCATGGCAGTGGGTATGGCCCTGGCTGAAAAGCATCTGGCTGCCGTATTCAATAAGGAAAATTATCCGGTGGTGGATCACTACACCTATGTGCTGGGAGGCGACGGCTGCATGATGGAGGGGATCTCCTCCGAGGCGTTCTCCCTGGCCGGGACCATGGGCCTTTCCAAGCTCATCGTTCTTTATGACTCCAACCGGATCTCCATTGAGGGAAGCACAGACCTGGCCTTTAGGGAGAACGTGGAGGAGCGCATGAAGGCCTTCGGCTTCCAGACCATCACCGTAGAGGACGGCACCAACTTAGACGCCATCGGTCTGGCCATCGAGGCGGCAAAGGCCGATACGGAACGTCCGTCCTTCATCACCATTAAAACAGAGATCGGTTACGGCTGTCCGGCCAAGCAGGGCAAGGCCAGCGCCCACGGCGAGCCTCTGGGCGTGGACAATGTAAAGGCCATGCGTGAGACCCTGGGCTGGCCCTACGAGGAGCCGTTCTTCGTACCGGACGAGGTATATGCCCACTTTGCAAAGCTGGCAGAGGAAAAGGCAGAGACAGAGGCAGCCTGGAACGTGATGTTTGCAGCCTACTGCCAGGAATATCCGGAGATGGAAGCGCTCTGGGAGAAGTACCACAGCGGAGTGGATGCGGATTCTCTTATGAACAATGAAAAATTATGGCTGGAGCAGGAAAAGCCGGAGGCCACCAGATCCTTATCCGGAAAGATGATCAATCTCCTGAAGGATGAGATCCCGGGCATGATCGGCGGATCCGCAGACCTGGGCCCCTCCAATAAAACGGAGATGAAGGGCGAGGGCGATTTCTCCGCAGAGAACCCGGCGGGAAGAAACATCCATTTTGGCGTGAGAGAGCTGGCCATGGCCGCCATCGGAAACGGTATCATGCTCCACGGCGGTTTACGGGCCTATGTCGCCACGTTCTTTGTATTCAGTGATTATGTGAAGCCCATGGCGAGACTTTCCGCTCTTATGGGCGTTCCGCTGACCTTTGTACTGACCCATGACAGCATCGGCGTCGGCGAGGACGGACCGACCCATGAGCCCATCGAGCAGCTTGCCATGCTGCGGGCCATGCCCAACCTGCGGGTATTCCGTCCCTGCGATGCAACGGAGACATCTGCCGCATGGCTGACCGCCGCATCCTCTGAGAAGACGCCCACAGCTCTGGTGCTCACAAGACAGAACCTGGCCCCCATCACAGGCAGCAGCAGGGAGGCCTTAAAGGGCGGATATGTGATCGACGACTGCGAGGGTACGCCGGAGGTGATCCTCATTGCCAGCGGATCCGAGGTGGAGCTGGCAGTGAAGGCCAAGGCAGAGCTGGAGGCAGAAGGAACGAAGGTACGCGTGGTCTCCATGCCGTGTATGGAGCTTTTCGAGGAGCAGAGCGCAGAGTACAGGGAAGCCGTCCTTCCGAGGGCCGTAAGAAAGAGAGTCGCCATCGAAGCGCTTTCCGATTTCGGATGGGGAAAATATGTGGGCCTGGACGGAGCGTATGTATGCATGAAGAGCTTCGGAGCCAGCGCTCCGGCAGCAAAGCTGTTTGAAAAATTTGGTTTTACGGTAGAGAACGTGGTCAATACTGTAAAAGCGCTGTAATACAGAGTATGGGACCGGGGCCGGATGGTGTGGAAATCCGGTCCCGGAATCTTTTTATGGAAGGAACAGAAAAAAACATGGAAAAAGGCCGCAGGAGCGGGAGGAAGGAATGCGGGCGGCCAGGAGAAAGGGAGGATCAGTCATGAGCCGGAAATGCATTGGAATCGATATCGGAGGCACGACCGTAAAGCTCGGTATGTTTGAGCAGGACGGAACGCTTCTGGAGAAGTGGGAGATCCCCACGAGAAAGGAAAATGGAGGGGCGCATATCCTGGAGGATATTGCGGCGTCCATAAAGAAAAAGGCAGCGGAAAGGGGACTTTCGACGGCAGACTTTGCAGGAGCCGGCATGGGACTTCCAGGACCGGTTTTGGAGGACGGCCATGTGGAATTCTGCGTGAACCTGGGCTGGAAGGCCATGAACCCCCAGGAGATCTTAAGCGGCCTTCTGGACGGGATGACGGTAAAGAGCGCCAATGATGCCAATGTGGCTGCCCTGGGTGAGCTGTGGCAGGGAGGCGGCCGCGGCTATAAAAATATGGTCATGATCACCCTGGGAACGGGCGTCGGCGGCGGTATTATCCTCAATGAAAAGATCTGGTCCGGTATGCAGGGCGTCGGCGGCGAGATCGGCCATATCCATGTGATCGAAGGAGAGACAGAGCAGTGCAACTGCGGCGGATACGGATGTCTGGAGCAGGCAGCTTCGGCCACGGGGATCGCCCGTCTGGCCAGGAAGCTCCTGGAGGCAGATCCGGCACGGCCATCCTCCCTGCGGGAAGTGAAAAATCTGTCGGCTAAGAGCGTGCTGGACGCAGCCAGGGCCGGGGATCCACTGGCTCTGGAGTCAGTGGAGACCTCCTGCCGGTATCTGGGCTGGGCCATGGCCGGGATCACCATGGTGGTGGATCCGGAGGCCTACCTGATCGGAGGCGGCGTTTCCAGGGCCGGGACCTTTCTGACCGAAAAGATCCAGAGATACCACGACCAGTTATCGCCTATGGCCACAAAGAAGGCAAAGGTTCTCCTGGCTACACTGGGAAACGATGCGGGGATCTATGGGGCTGCGAAGCTGGTATTGGGATAAAATGAGGAGACCCCGGCTGCGACAGCCGGGGCAATTATGAAAAATCTATGTGCAATTTGTCATATTGGCGATGAGAAATAAATTTTTTCTATGCAATTAGTATAAAAAATATATGTGAACAAAATATGAATAAATTGTAAATAGATTATGAAACTATTGTAAGCGGCTTTTGTAAGTTTTGTTCACGGGGTGCTGCTGGGAAAAATGCATAGAAAGAATGTTACGAATATTACTTTTTTATTACATTTTTACATTTTTCATACGCTTTCTTACGTCTTTTCCAATCTGTTGAAATCATGGAAATTTTATACTATAATCCAGATATAAAGAAGAAAAAAATCGTGAAATCAGATAAAAGGAGGACATCATATGAGAAAGAGAAATGTAAAGGGATTATTATTCGCAGCAGCTTTTATGATCGCAGGTACCCAGCTGACGAGCATTGAGGCCCTGGCCAGAGACTGGGACGATAAGTGGGAAGATAAATGGGAAGACAAGTGGGAAGACCGCTGGGATGATGACGACGATGACGATGATGACCGTTGGGATGACGACGACCGCTGGGATGACGATGACCGTTGGGATGATGACGACTGGGACGATGATGATGACGACCGCTGGCCGGGCAACGGCCACCACAACGGCCATCACAACGGGAACGGCCACCACAATGGAAACAACAATGGAAACGGAAACAACAATGACCAGGAGAAAAAAGGCGGCTGGGTCAATGTAGTATATTTCTGCGAGGAAGACAATACCGTGTGGGCCCCCGGAGAGATCTGGGCCAAGGGTCTTGTGAACGGAAAAGGAAATGTGAACTCCAGTGAAATGACCACAGTGCCCGAGGGCTATAAGCTGAGGGTCGTGGGCGATTACTACTATAACGGCGGCGATGAGCTCCGGGTGGAGGTCATTAAGGAGAAGACCCAGGGCGGAAGAGTCAACGTGGTATATTACTGTGAGGAGGACAACACCGTGTGGGCCCCCGGAGAGATCTGGGCCAAGGGCCTTGTGAATGGAAAAGGAAATGTAAACTCCAGTGAAATGACCACAGTACCCAAGGGCTATCACCTGAAGGTCGTTGGCGATTACTATTACGACGGCGGCAGCGAGCTGCGTGTCCGTATCGTAAAGGACGACACCAAGACCGGCGGCTGGGTCAATGTGGTATACTACTGTAAGGAAGACAATACGGTATGGGCGCCCGGACAGATCTGGGCCGAAGGCCTTGTGGACGGCAAGGGCACCATCAACTGTACAGAGATGACGACGGTTCCGGCGGGCTACCGCTTAAAGGTTGTGGGAGATTATTACTACGATGGAACCGGTGATTTCCGGGTACAGATCGTGAAAAAGTAACGGTTCAAAAAACCAGATAAATATCCGGGGGCATGTCTGATTATGCCCCCGTTTTGCTTTGCTTTTTGTACAAATTCCCGGGTGTACGGTTTTTACCCTGTGTGCTATACTTAAGAAAGAACTGGAATGTGACCATGAAATCATCGGAAAGGACGAAGACCATTTATGATAAATACAGAAAAGCAGAAGACGCTGGTCATTGGACACCGGAACCCGGATACGGATTCCATCTGTTCTGCCATCTGCTATGCCGCCTTGAAGCGGACGCTGACGGGAAAGGAATATGAACCGTGCCGCGCTGGAAATGTGAATCCGGAGACGCAGTTTGTACTGGATTTTTTCCAGGTGGAGGCGCCCCGTCTGGTGGAAAGCGTGAAGACCCAGGTAAAGGATATTGAGATCCGCAAGACCAAAGGCGTGGACCGCGGCATCTCCCTGAAGACCGCATGGAGCCTCATGCAGGAAAATAATGTGGTGACGATCCCCTGTGTCACAGAGGAGGGCGTTTTAGAGGGGGTCATCACCATCGGAGATATTACCAAATCCTATATGAACCTGTATGACAGCAGTATCATTTCCAAGGCCAATACCAAGTATTCCAACATCCTGGATACCCTGGAGGGCAGCATTGTGGTGGGAGACGCGGAGGCATATTTTGATAAGGGAAAGGTCCTGATCGCCGCCGCAAATCCGGATCTGATGGAGAATTATATTGAAAAGCATGACCTGGTGATCCTGGGAAACCGGTACGAATCCCAGCTCTGCGCCATTGAGATGGAGGCGGGCTGCATCATTGTCTGCGAGGGCGCGGGGGTTTCCCTGACCATCCGGAAGCTGGCCCAGGAACGGGGCTGCACGGTGATCACCACGCCCTATGATACATATACCACCGCAAGACTGATCAACCAGTCCATGCCCATCAGCTATTTTATGACCATGGAAAATATCATCGGCTTCTCCGATGAGGACCCCATTGACGATATCCGGGACATCATGGCCAACAAGCGTCACCGTGATTTCCCGATCCTGGATTCCGATGGAAAATATCTGGGCATGATCTCCCGCCGGAACCTGTTGGGAGCTAAGGGAAAACATATCATCCTGGTGGATCACAACGAGCGGACCCAGGCCGTCGAGGGTATCGAGACGGCGGATATCCGGGAGATCATCGACCATCACCGTCTTGGAACGGTGCAGACCATGTCTCCGGTATTTTTCAGAAACCAGCCTCTGGGCTGTACGGCTACCATCATTTACCAGATGTACCAGGAAAATAACGTGAAGATCGATAAGACCACAGCGGGACTTTTATGCAGCGCCATTATTTCAGACACGCTGCTGTTCCGTTCCCCCACCTGTACGGCGGTGGATAAGGAGGCGGCCCTGGCTCTGGCAGAGATCGCGGGGATCCATGCCGAGGAGTATGCAAAAAAGATGTTTGCGGCTGGCAGCAATCTGAAGGGGAAATCGGACGAGGACATTTTCTATCAGGACTTCAAGCGGTTCACGGTGGGAAATTCTGTGTTCGGGATCGGCCAGATCACCTCTCTGGATTCAGAGGAGCTGGAGAATCTGAAGCCCCGGATGCTGGCTTATACGGAGAAGGCCAGAGAGCAGCATGACGCGGATATGATGTTCTTCATGCTGACAAACATCCTGACAGAGTCCACGGACCTGATCTGCGTGGGCCAGGGAGCCGAGCAGCTTGTTTCCACAGCCTTCCATATGGCAGATGAGGATGGCTCCGGAGACGAGGAGATGGAAGAGATGGACGGCATCGTCAGCCTTCCGGGCGTGGTTTCCAGAAAGAAGCAGCTGGCCCCCCAGATCATGATGGCGCTGCAGCAGTAAGCGGCGGGAGCTGGAGGAATTTTATGGGAAAAAGACAGTTTAAGCCGGGGAACATGCTGTACCCCGTTCCCGCGGTCATGGTCTCTGTGGCCGATAAAGAGGGAAACGCCAATATCATCACCGTGGCCTGGGCGGGAACGGTGTGCACCAATCCGCCGATGCTGACCATCAGCATCCGGCCGGAGCGGTATTCCTACCATATGATCCGGGAGACCGGGGAGTTTGTTGTGAACCTGACCACAGAGGAGCTGGCCCGGGCTACGGACTACTGCGGCGTCCGGTCGGGCCGGGATACGGATAAATGGGCAGATATGGGGCTCACGAAGGAAAAAGCCAGCGAGGTGTCAGTGCCGCTGATCCGGGAATGTCCGGTGAACCTGGAGTGCCGGGTGGTGCGGGTGGATGAGCTGGGAAGCCATCATATGTTTCTGGCCCAGGTGGTGGCGGTGGATGTGGACGAAGCCTATATGGATGAAAAGGACACCTTCCACCTGTCAGCGGCCAGGCCCATGGCCTACTCCCACGGGCGGTATTACGGCCTGGGGGAATGCCTGGGAACCTTTGGATACAGTGTGAAGAAGACGGCTGAAAAGCGCGGATCCGGGAAGGGGAAGGCTGCGCCGGAAGCAGGAAATAGTTCCGGAAGGCAGAAGGATGGGGCCGGTCTGGGAAAGGACGCCGGAAAACGGCAGACCGGGGGAGGTCCCGGGAGGATCCCTGGAAGGAACAGGACCGGGAGCGGTCTGGGAGAGCTTACCGGGAAACAGAAGCCTGGGGCCAAAGCCGGAAGGGGTGCTGGGAGACAGAGGTCCGGGACCCGGCAGGGAAAGACCGTTGGCCGTCCCCAGTCCGGCCCTCCCGGCATAAGAAAGTAAGGGAAGGCTGATCGTATTATAACAGGAACACCGGCCGCGGAAGGCTGGTGTTCCATAAATGCGGACAGCGGATAAGGAAAAACGTCCCTTTTTGCAGCGTCCCCTTGCTTTAGGGAGCGATCATCCCATTAGGATTCGTAGAGGCTTTCTTTTGATATGCCATATAGATCAAATGGTCAACGCCGCTTTGTTTGCTATTTTTCATCTTTACCTTCATAAATTCTTTAAACCCTATTTTTTTATATAAAGAAACAGCACTGGTATTTGTATCAGCAACCTCCAGGACAAAAACGGTGTGATGGTCTTCTTTTATTATGTGTTTTATGATCTCTGATGCAACGCCCTTTCTTCTGTATTGTGCATTTGAAGCGACAAATTCGATCGCCTGCATCTGAGGTGTCATTTCAAAAGGATACTGTTTATCTTCAAATTCCTTTTTTAATATCTTATAAGCAGCAAGCCCCATAAAGAATCCAAGATGCTTCTGAAGCTGCTTTCTGTCCAGCGAAATATTTTTGATCTGGTCATTATAGATGGAGGCAAATCCCGCCACCTGGTCATCAAGGATCGCAACATAAAATGCATCAGGATTGAACATATGGGCAAATGCTTTTTTTAAAACCTCCTTATCTTTGGAAAAGAATTTGATCCATTTGTAAAAACCATCCACAAATATACTGCTTATTTCATTTCTGATCGGATCTCCGCCGATTTCTTTGGCATTCATTACCTTCATTTTATACTTCCCATCCTATCCTGTTCTATTACATCAATGATTCAGATGTTTCCATTGTAACTTATTTTTTTCGGTATTTCATCATGAACATGCAGCTGATAAGGAAAAATACCATTCCTGCGCCAATAACGATGGTAAGCATCACAGGAAAAGTGAATCTGGTATTCTCAAATATATAGATGATGCCATTTTCGGCCGCATAGGTCTGTTTTATTTCCTGCGCTGTCATCAGGCGTCCTTTTATGGTCTGATCTGCAACACTCCCAAAGGTTGCTGAAAGCGCCTCCTTTGTCATAATTTCCCGCATCATAGTGGTGCCATGATGGGCCGGAAAAAACGCAAACAGCTTTTGAATATCCGCAGGGAGCATTCCGATGGGTAAAAATGCGCCGGTTATAAATCCAACGAATGCGGACATGATTCCTGTAAAGGTACTGTAGATCTGTGCCTTTTGGATCAAGAGGGCTGTCACAGACAAAATGCTTGTGGTGGAAAAGGTATTGACCAGGATCAAGCCGATCATTTGAATGCCCGCTTGTGGACATAGCCGCTTACCGCCGTTCATCACAATAAAACCCTCCGAAATAAACAGGCAGAGGATGTTCAATACAGCGCCAACAAGGAACGGTGCAAGCCAATATCCGGCAGCCAGTCTGCTGCGGGATATGGAACTGGCAAGAAAGCTGTCCAGTTTATTTGTGCTGCTGTCCTCCACCAGGATCGTGAGCACATTTAATGGAATCAGGATACAGTTGATCATTAAAACACCTGCCATGGCAGTTGAGTCCACCAGCCAACGCATGCTTGAAAAATTCATACCTGCGACTTCTGCATATACCTCTGCCATTCCCTGCGCCAGATAGTCGCCTAAAAACAGATGGATCAGAACAAGAAACATCAGCATGTATACAAATGAGAATAGAATGGACAATGGGTTTCTAAGATAAAGCTTTATAATTCTTCTTGTCATAATTCCTATTTCCCGCATTTTTCTGCCTCCATTTGCGTTGCTGCTAAAAAGACGTCATCCATCGTTCCTTTTATCAGTTCAAAATCCTTAAGATCTCTGATACCCGCTAAAATGTTCAAAGCCTCCTGGCTATTGTCAACAGATATCAGAAGATGGTCTGTTTTCAGTTTTGGGGCATATCCCATTGCCCTAAGTGTTTCTGCGCTATCCTCAGGATTGTCAAACCATAGCTTGAGAGCGTCTTTTCCGTACCGTCTTTTCAGAGCATCGGGTGTCCCTTCTGCTTGTATGCTGCCCTTTTTGAGGATCACAACATGGTCGGCACCGGCCGCTTCTTCCATGTAATGTGTCGTAAGGAAAACGGTCATCCCATATTCTTCCTGCATATCCCGGATCAGCTTCCAGATGGAGGCTCTGGTCTGCGGATCAAGCCCGGTTGTTGGTTCATCCAATATCAGAATTTTCGGCTTATGCAAAACCGCCTGTACAATTTCACATTTTCGTTTCTGGCCGCCGGAAAGCTTTCCAAATGGGCGGTTCCAAATATCAGACAGACGGAATGCCTGCCTGAATGCCTCCATACGGATCTTTAATTCTTTGCTGTGCAGTCCGCGCAGCTGTGCCCGTATCATCAGATTTTCTTTCACGGTCAGTACATCGTCTAATACATTATTTTGGAAAACAATTCCCAGGCAGTTCCTTATTTTTTCAGGTTCATGATCCATATCGAACCCATCTACAATAATTTTTCCGGAGGTTTTTGTGAGAAGGGAGCAGATCATATGGATCGTTGTGGATTTCCCTGCACCATTGGTTCCGAGAAATGCAAATAGTTCGCCTTTCTTCACTTGAAAACTGATGTGGTTTACGGCTGCAAGATCGCCATAGCATTTTGACAGATCTTTTATTTCAATTATATTTTTCATTTTATCACCAACCTTCAAGTTGTATTCTATTACATGACGTTACGTAATTAGCAATACCTTTTTGAAAAAAATATCCGAGGCATTTCTGCCTCGGAAGCATTGGATCTGAGTTTACTTATTGTGATGATAGAAGTGTATGGCTTCCTCTAAAAATGGTTCTGCCTTTTCGATCAGCTCTTTTTCAGCCGGATTCCATGTCATACGATGATCATCTACTGCAAGGAACGCCTGCTCATGTTCCGCACTTCCGCCAGTCGCTTTTTTTATCATCGTATCCCATTCCATTGCCAATCTCTGTGCGATCGGCTCTTTGGGATCGATCCCTGCTTCATAGAACGCAGCTGCTTTGATGGATAAGCGTTTCCACGTATTATAAAATTCAATGACATCTTCAAAGGAATGAAAATGTTCGGAAAAAACCTCCATCTGAGCATCTGAAAATTCATAATCCGCCCACATAGAAATATCTATTTTTTCTAAAGACTGCATAAAGGCAGCGAGTAATGCCCATGGCGGTGTTTTACCGGCTTCAATGATCTCCTGGCTTGCTTCGATGGCCGCAATGCTATTTTGTATGGAATCGATCTGATTGTATAACAGGATCTTCTGTGAAGATAATAACTCCATTGCTTTCTTTTCTGCCGTTATAGCTGGAATTTTTTCCTTGATCTGTTCTAAGGAAAAGCCCAGTCCACGATAAAAGACGATATGCTCAAGTTTTATGATATCATCTTCGGTATAATATCTTCGTCCCCCCTCCGTCCGCCCAGACGCAGGAAGAACTCCTATATTATCGTAATGCTGTAATGTGCGGATCGTAAGCCCGGAGATTTTGGCAGCTTCTCCAGTGCTGAACTGCTTTTCTTTCAAGAGCCTCACCTCTAAGCCAGTATATCATAGTACATAACGAAATGTGAAGGAGACAGATGTCTTTGTTTGTGTCAAGTAATCGTTGGCAACTTACCCACTTCATTTTTTCCTTATGAT